>JAVZCK010000028.1 GCA_038874435.1 Thermoplasmata archaeon | reverse complement strand
GGAGATTGTCATGCATCCCATCCTCCTTCGTTTTTATTCAGGGAATTCTTAGAAATAAATTAAGGTTTAGGAGTTGTGAATAGAACCATGCTGCTTTATATACTAGCACCCCAAATCTTTATGACCCCTGTGAGATGTGGAACAGATACTGAAACCAGCACAGGTTTGGTAAGCTGCTCAAATACAACTAATCATTTTACAATTTCCATTTTCATTAACTTAATGAATGCCTCGCTGTCTCTAATTTTATCGGCTTTTCCAATTTCTACTATTTTTCCATCTTCTATCACGCAAATTTCATCCATCTGCAAAATTGTGCTCAATCTGTGTGAAATCACGATAATTGTTGGGACCTCTTCTTTTATCTTCCCCAATATTCTTTCTTCAACTTTTGGCTCTACACCAGAAAGTGCTTCATCAAGAATTAGAACATCAGGTTTTCGCAACAATGCCCTTGCCACACAAATTCTTTGCCTCTGCCCATCTGAAATTTCCCTTATCCCGGGACCAATTCTCTCATTTAACCCTAACTCTTTACTTATACTGACTGCTTTCCATACTCTCTCTATCTCCTCCTTTCTAAAACCCTCTACAAACAAAGTGATGTTCTCAAGCACCGTGCCTGGGAATATTCCATCATTGGCTGTGCAGAGGATTATCTTCTTTCGCAGTTGTTTGATATTGTATTGTCTAATTGGAATATTGTTGATATAACATTCACCACTTTTCGGTGTATATATACCAGTTATTATGTTTACGAGTGTGCTTTTCCCACTTCCTGATTTTCCCACAATTGCAATGCGCTCGCCCCGCCTGATTTTTAAAGATACACCGTTGAGGACACTATCCTTGCCATACCTGTAAAAAACTTTAGCGAGATTTATTTCATTCACGCTCTCTATTTCCCTATTGCCAGATACCATGTCCTTTAGACCCAAAATCTCTTGCATTCTTTGGATTGCAGGAATTGCTTGATAAACACCACCAATATCTGTGGATAGCACTATGAGTGGTTCTATTACCATGTTAAGTAGGTAGAGAAACACAATTGCGGTTCCCATCTCGATCACTGAAACATACTGGATGAAGTACAGTATAATGATAGGGAGAACCATGAGAAGAAAAGAGTAGGTATGACCCCAACCCCTATCTAGAATTAGAACTTTCTTTACATTCCTGTACCACTTTTCTCCATCCCTTTCAAGCATGTTGAGCATCTCCCCTTCAACTGCAAAATTTTTAACAACAGATAGAGATTCAATCTTGAGTCTTAGACTCTCGGTCAACGCAGCATACGATTTTCTTTCAGACATTGATGCCCTAACAAATAGTTTTCCTTCGTATATGTACATCGCAACCAATATTGGAAGAAGGAGGAGTATAAGAATACCGATATAAGAATTGATAATGAAAAGAGCGATAAAATATGTAATGGCTCTTATAATATTTACAAGTAATGCGGGTATCATTGCAGCAGCAAACATCCCTACAAAAACGGTATCTGAAAGTATTTTACTAAGATATTCCCCCGGTGCACTCTTCTTGATTTCTTCACTCTCACTGTTAAGGAGTTTCCTGTAAAGGGTAGAAAAAAACAGAACCTGTGCCTTCTTCTTGAGTATATCCAAGCCAACATCACTTGCAAATGAGAGGATGCTGACGCAAGCTCCCAAAAGAAGCAAGGTAATAAAGAGATTTGTAAGTTGCTCTCCACCATCTAGTTCGTTACCAAATTTTTTGAAATATAATGCGAAGAGAACAGTAAGTATGGAGTTAATAATACTAATGGCAATTATCCCTATCTGATACTTGCGAATTGGCTTGCTTTCTCTAATCGCAAACTTAAATGCTTCCCTCAGTGTTGTTTTCATGTTTTTCACATCCTTTGCCTAACAAGATAGCAAAACTCTGAAATATATTTTTTGAACGCTCACATTCTTCGTTTATGGTATCTGTGAGATTCCCAAATCTTGCAAATCTTTTTCCTAAACATTGTGTGCAAGTATTAACTAGAAGACAATGGCTACATTTTTTATTCAATTCCTTTCCGTTTGACAAAAATAGTTGTTGGATATCAAAAAACTCCTTCGATGGAAAAGGTCCGTTATCAACATTGCCCATCCTAAACTTTTCATTAATCAACCAGAAGCAAGGATAAACATCGCCAGATGGGGTGATTGTTATAGTGCTAAGACCCGCAGTACAAAAATGAAATTTGCAATTCTCTGGTGAGAAGTGAGAGAGAAGTTCTGTTGAGGTAAGAGAGTTGTATCTATAACGAATCAGATCAAAATATTCTTCGGTCAATTTATCATCCTCCCGAAATGTCTTTTCTTCGTGCCATTCAGGTACCACATAAGCGTCATCAAACCCAAGCTCGGTGGTAAGATATTTCAATATATCAAGAGGTGTGAAACCGTTCTCAAATGCAATTGGTGTGTACGTTGCCTCTGCAATAATCTTACATTTTCTATCTTCTCTGGCTTTTCGAAGTATTTTCAGATTCGTGCAAATTTTTTCCCATGTTCCCTCATTATTTTTGAAGATTCTGTTTTTATCATGGATGTGTGGAGGCCCATCTACACTTATTAATATTTCTGCAAAATTTTCACATAAATATTTTGCAATATTCTCATTCATAATTGTTCCATTGGTGTTTACGATATAGTGAACATTATTGTAAGAAGTATTATTGAGATATTCTATTACTGCCTTTATTGTAGCGAAACCTAACAGGGGCTCTCCTCCAAAGAACTGGACTATTTTGATTTCTCCGAAACATTTTCTCACCTTTTCTATATAGTTTACTGCCTTTTCTGACAGCATAATCTCTTCTCTCAATCCAAAATTTCCATTTGCATAGCAATACCTACATTTCATATTGCAAGTTGTACTAATTAGCAATGTGATTTTTTCAGTAGGTGTAAACCTGCAGTTTTTCCATTTATGTGTGATTGCAAATGTTCTTCCTTTTATATTTTCTACAAGGTTTTCAATTAGTTTCTCAGGATTTTTACAGTCTTCATGCTCCACTTTCCATAGAGATACCGTAGGAGCATGGTAAACGACTACAAACTGCTCTGACTGACCTAAAATATGAAATCCCAGCTCGGTTAGAATTTTTTTTGTTGTTTCCGGTATTCCCAAAATGGGTTCTACCTTTGCGTTTGACATGTTCCGTTGCCTCCGTTAACAAAAAAAGAAAAAAGTTTTTAGTGTATATGGTTGGTTTACTCCTTGCAGCCACCAAGGCAAGCACCACAACCAAGGCAGCAGTCGCCACCACATGGTTGTGGGTTGTGTCCGGATAGCTTTATTTCACTTATCATTTTTTACCTCCTTTCGCTTTTTGTAAAAAACAGAAAGAAAAAGAAGTATTTTTTTTTTTTCGGTTGTTGATACTTCATGCAGTTTGGTTGAAATATACTTTTTATTTCACTCAGTAAACTCTAACCATACAGGCAGTCTTTTTCAACATCTGGCACTTCCATGCAAAAACCTTATTAACAATCAAAACAATGCCCCTGCATGGTCGAGCAGGAAGCGACCCGCAGGGAAGTTCTGGAAACTCTCTATGAGAGCGGATTAGTGGTTGGCGCTGAGGAATTGGAAAAAATTCTGGCAATGGTAGAGCCACTAAAGGTTGCGAAACTGCTCACCCAGAAATTTTCAGATAAATGTTTGAACTGGGAGGACATAGAAAGTGTTACTGGTGCATACTCTCAAAAGGATTCTATTGTATCTGAGGTCATTGTAGCAAAGGAGATTGAAGAGATATGTGCTAAACAAGAAATTGAAGAAGGAAGGAATGAGTTAAAGCGAAAACCAGAAATACTTGAGCCAGAAAAAATAATGGTTTTTAAATTGAATGAAGATGAGTGTGCAAGACCCTCCGCGGAGGTGTACGCTAAGTTATTTTTAGACAGATACAAAAAGATTAAGCAGATATTTGTGCATGCAAATACGAAGCATATCACTCCAATAAAAACCCTCAAAAAGCTCGCTATGCGGCCCACAACCGAGAGAGTAGAGAATACAATTGTTGGAATAGTAAACGAGGCAACTAGGTCCAAGCATGGCAACGCTATATTGGCAGTTGTTGAGGATGACTCGGGTGAGAAAATTAGAATTAGTGTGCCCGAAAAACACGCAAGATATCTAATAAAAGATTCTGTGATGGCGTTCAAAGGTAATCTTTCAGTGAGAAACGATGATGAATTATTTTTTGCCTCAGATGTTCTCTCACCCGACATTCCCACAATCGGTAGAGAGGTGCGTAGACCAAGTGAACCCTCTGCCCTCCTGTTTATTTCAGATATCCATGTGGGAAGCAAGACATTTCTATATCCTGCATGGGAAAGATTCACCAAATGGCTCAATGAAGGGGATGATGAAGCTAGAAAAGTGAAGTACATTATTGTCGCTGGTGACCTTGTAGATGGAATAGGCATCTATCCAAATCAAGAGGAGGAACTGGAAATTGACGATATTTATGAGCAATATAGAGAACTAGCGCGGTTGTTTTCACATATTCCAGAGCACATTGGAATTATAGTAATTCCAGGCAATCACGACGCAGTCAGACAAGCAGAGCCACAACCTCCACTATCGCAAGACATTCAAGAGATTCTTGGCGAAAGAGTGTTCTGTTACAGCAACCCTGCTTACATAAAGATAGCTGGGCTGAAAATTCTTATCTATCATGGTAGAAGCTTTGACGATCTTGTAGAGCAGGCACCTTCCTATCTTACATACTCAAAGCCCACGACATTAATGAGGGAATTGTTAAAACTGAGACATTTAGCACCAACCTACGGAAGTAAAACACCAATGGCACCACTGCCTTACGATGCCCTCGTAATTCATGATGTGCCAGACATATTCGTTGCTGGGCATGTGCACACATCTGGAGTAGAGAGATATAGAGGGACGCTATTGGTAAACGCATCAACCTGGCAATCCCAGACGGAATTTCAGAAACAGTCAAATATCACTCCGATGCCTGCTTGCGTGGTCTACTATGAGGTAAACACTGGAAACTACAAGATTCATTCATTTCTTACCTAGTTGTTTCTCCTTGTAAAATCTTCTGAAGAAGTAAATGGCAAGTATTACAATACAAATGATCATCACATAGTCCAAAATTGAACCATATTCAATTATCAATGTGTAGTTTTCACCCAGTATGTAGCCAAGGTAAGCAAGGGCCATGCACCAAGGAATTGAACCCACAAAAGAATAAATTGAGAATTTCCAGATGTTCATTTTTGCGATGCCTGCAGGGAGCGAGATGAAAGTTCTTATCACGGGTAGCAAGCGTCCGATGAAAACTGCCTTATCGCCATGCTTCTCAAACCACACTTCTGCCTTTCTCAAATGCTTCTCCGTAAGCAAAAAATACTTACCATATCTAAGCACTCCTGCTCTCCCCACATAGTAACCAAAATAGTATGCCGCTAAGGAACCAACAAGATTGCCAAGTGCACCTGCCAAACTTACAATGTAGATGTTAAATTTGCTGCCCGGATACACTGGAGAAGAAGCAAAGCCGGCAAACGGCATGATTACCTCAGAAGGGATTGGGATGCACGCACTCTCCAAAGCCATCAGCACAAAGATGCCGAGGTAACCGATACTAACAATGATAGATAAGATGTATTGGACCATAAATGCGATGATGCTCATAAATAGGAAAAAAAGAGTTGATATAAAATGGTTTTTATTTCCACTGGGAATATGTCCTGCTTCGCATTTACCCTTCTTTCATCAACTTTGCCACATCCGCAGGTATTTTTGCGACTTTGACACCTGCTGCCTCCAATGTCCGCACCTTTGAGTCGGCAGTACCTCTGCCCCTCTGGATAATTGCACCTGCATGCCCCATTCTTTTGCCTGGTGGTGCAGAACGCCCTGCGATGTAGGCATACACTGGCTTTGTCACATGCTTCTTAATGTAGTCGGCAGCAATCTCCTCGGCCATACCTCCTATCTCACCAACAAGCACAATCCGTTTTGTCTCCGGGTCCTTCTCAAAGAGCTCCAGAATCTCAACAAAGTTCATTCCGTTAACAGGGTCTCCGCCAATGCCAACGCATGTGGTCTGACCTATGCCCTCCTCCGTGAGCGCATTGACAATTTCGTAGGTGAGCGTCCCACTCCTTGAAACAACGCCAGTGTCTCCTTTCAAAAACACATTGTTGGGCATTATTCCCAGCTTGGTTTTTCCCACAGAGGTGATGCCAGGTGTGTTCGGTCCAATCAAAGTCACGCCTTTGTACTTGCAATAATGCACCACTTCCATTGTGTCATGGAAAGGAATGTGCTCTGTAATCACAACCAGTACCTTTATTCCTGCATCTATGGCTTCGTAACAAGCGTCCTTGGCAAAAGGTGCTGGCACAAAAATCACTGAAGCATTTGCCCCTGTTTTTTCCACACAATCCTTAACTGTGTTAAACACAGGCACTCCTTCAACCTCTGTGCCCCCTTTACCTGGTGTTACTCCACCCACAACCTTTGTACCAAAAGCTCGCATTGCCCTGCTGTGAAATGTGCCCTGGTGCCCTGTGATACCCTGTATCAAAACCTTTGTGTTTTCATCCACGATGATGCTCATTTTCACGCACCTCCTTCACACACAAATCTTGCTGCCTCATCAAGGGTTTTTACACCTTTTATACCTGCATTTGCAAATATCTGCCTTGCCTCTTCCTCGTTAAATCCCTTTATCCTTGCTGCAATCCGCATCTGTGGATTCTGGCCTAAAACCTCTACGATGCCTTTTGCCACAGTGTCGCATTTTGTCACACCGCCAAAAATGTTAACAAGCACGGCCTTTGGCTTCACCTCTAGCACGAGCTTGAACGCTTCCTTCACCTTTTCCACATCATCCGTGCCTCCAAGGTCGAGAAATACAGCTGGTTTACCACCATAGTATGTGATTGCATCCAGTGTAGCCATTGTTAGCCCAGCACCATTCGCAATTATGCCAATGTCTCCGTCAAGCTGGATAAACGAAATGTCCTTCTCTCTTGCCCTTCTCTCAAGTTCTGTAAATTCCTGGGGCACACTCTTGTATTCTGGATGTCTAAACATGGCATCATCCTCTATTATCACCTTCGCATCCGCAGCAACAAGTTTTGCACCCACATCCACAAGCGGATTTATTTCCACAAGCTCTGCATCCTCACATACAAAAATCTGATACATCTGGCGAATTATATTGCCTATTGCCTTCGCTAAATCCTTATCCAAGCCCAGTTTTGCTGCAATTTCTCTGAGCATGTATGGCTGGATACCGATAAACGGAGGAATTTTAATTTTATGTATTTCAGAATCTGGGACCTCCTCTATATCCATGCCTCCACTTGCACTGGCTAGCAGAACAGGACAGCGAGAATCCCTGTCTAAGGTTATACTCAGATAGTACTCCTTCAGAATGTTGAGCTTTTCTTCAACTAGCACCTCGCCCACAGAATAACCTCCGACTTTCATAGTCAGTATCTCTGCTGCAGCAAGTTCCAGCTCCTGCATGTTTGATGCGAATTTTATTGCTCCTGCCTTACCTCTCTTACCCGCAAGTACTTGGGCTTTCACGCACACTGGAAATGTCTGCCATTCGATTTTGTCGCCCCTGCGAAACACTTTACCATCTGGCACCGGTATTCCGTATTTCTTGAAAATCTCCTTACCCACATATTCTGGTAGTTTTACCATTTTTCTTACCCCCTTATTTTTTTCAAGCTTTCAATGTAGCTTTCTCTATCTATGTTGGCAAACTCCCCGAGCGGGAATTTACCATCCAGATTGACCGCAATTCTATTCTCATCCTTCATTATGTAAGTTTTTTCTTTGAGGAATTTGTAAAGTTCAGCTGGCTCATTAATCTTGTTGTTTCTTCCGAAGCCAGTAGGACAGATGGAGAGCACTTCCACAAATCTGAAGCCTTTTTTCTGAAATGCGGTTTTCAGACAGTTCACCAACTGGAATGGATGGGTAATGCTCCATCTAGCAGCATAATTAGCTCCGCATTCTGCCACTAACTTCACAAACTCAAAAGAGTATTCTGGGTTACCAAGGGGTGTTGTGGTGCTCATGCACTCATGTGGGGATGCTGGTGATATCTGTCCACCGGTCATCCCGTATATCCAGTTATTTACACAAATCACAAGCAGGTCCATGTTCCTTCTTGCTGCATTTATCAAGTGATTACCACCAATGGCTCCAATGTCTCCATCACCACCAATCACAATCACATCAAGCTCCGGATTCCCAAGTTTTATCCCTGTAGCAAATGCGATTGCTCTTCCATGCGTGGTATGGATTGCATCTGAAAACACATAGCCGTCTATTCTTGCAGAGCAACCAATTCCCCCAACCATAACCAACCTATCTAGATTCACCATGTCCCGCATCGCTCTGTGCATGCAGTTCATCACAATTCCATTGCCGCAACCAGGACAATAACTGTTGGGCCAGCGGTCCATGCGGAAAAATTCTTCAATCTCCATTCTATCTCACCCCCACGAATTTTTCCACTTCTTCTACACTGTGAATCTCACCACCCAGCTTTGGTAGAAATTCCACATTTTTCGCACCCGCTTTATAAGCCGCTCTTTCTACCTCTGCAACCATCTTTCCATAATTCATCTCAAGCACATAAACTTCCTTGCCTTTCACCACTTCTCCAAGAGGCCTTTCTGGGAATGGCCAGAGAGTTATTGGTCGAAACACGCCTAAATTCCCATGTTTCTTTGCCACCGCAAGTGCAGCTCTTGCAGGCAATCCATATGCAAAAAGAATCTTTTTTGCATCAGCGTTGTAAACCTCATATTTCCAGATTCTAGATGCATTTTTCCGAATCTTATCACAGATTCTTCGCACCACTGCCTCATGCACCTCCGGTTTCACTGTAGAGGGATAGCCATAGATGTCAGATGTGGTGCCTGAGATGTAAACCCTGTGTCCTCTACCAAACACAGGGAAAGGCACAATTCCATCTTCTTCTGCCTTCCAGACCTCCTTAACAATTCCGGGCTTAGCCAATTTCCTCTGAATAAGTTTGATTTCTTCTCTAACATTAACTGGCTCTCGCATGTGTGCAATTTCTCCGTCTGCGAGCAGGATAACAGGCGTGCGGTATTGTTCTGAGAGGTTAAAGGCCTCAATGGTTAAATCAAACATTTCCTGGACTGAGGCAGGAGAGAGTGCAATTATTTCGTAATCGCCGTGGCTACCGTATTTTGCCTGCATCACATCGCCTTGAGCTGGCTTTGTGGGTTGTCCAGTGGAGGGCCCTCCTCTCATGCAGTTTACTATAACCAAAGGTGTCTCAGTCATCACAGCATAGCCAATGCCTTCCTGCATCAAACTGAAACCTGGCCCAGAAGTAGCACTCATTGCCTTCAATCCTGCCCATGAAGCCCCAATGCAAGCTGAAATACTTGCGATTTCATCCTCCATCTGTATGAAGGTTCCACCTGCTTTCGGTAACTCCCTTGCCATTGCTTCAGCAATTTCAGTTGATGGTGTGATTGGATAGCCCGCATAGAATTTACAACCTGCAGCAATTGCAGCACGAACACAGGCCTCATTTCCAAGCAGGAATTCACGCATATTAATCCTCCAAGAATTTTATTGCTTGGTCTGGGCAGGAAAGCACACAGAGTTCGCAAGAAAGTTCCTCGCCCTTTTTCTTCTTTGCATTAACGCATTTATCAGGATGCTCAACATTTGGCAGCACAGCACCTCGCTTCGATATTTTTTCACTCTTAGAATAGACCTTTCTGGGACAGACATGAATGCAGAGATGACAACCCTTGCAGTAGTCGGGGTTTATTTCAGGATGCATTGCACCGCCTCACGGCAGAGGAACACATGGAGTTATAAAAATTTGGTGAAAAATGAATGATGATTACTGAATCAATCGGACCAAGAGCATCATATGTTCGGGCAATGTGCACTGTGTAACTCAGGACGCTTCGCTCCCTCTATCGCATCACTCAAGCCATCATCGTCTGTGTCCGCATCGTTTAGGTTAGTGCCAAGCAACACCTCAACATGGTTGCTCAACCCATCAAAATCACTGTCCAGGTTGGAACACGCTCTGTAGTCTAGGGTTTCTCTGATGTGAGCTAACAGAACCTCTGATAGTATTTTGGCCGCATAAAGATATTTGCCCCTCATAATTGCCTCGAACAGATGCTAATAACGCAAGATATGGCTTTTTTCTCTCTCTATCCATTTCTGTGTAATTTGTGCTCCTTTGTTTTCTCTCCATTTCCATACTACAACAACTGGACAAATCAGCAATACAATATATCCCGACCAGTATCCAGAACTTTCTCTTACTGGGATTTCTTCGTAGAGCTCAAACAAATCACCACCACAAGCTACAGCAATCTCATTACCAGGATGTAATGTATCAAACTCTCCAATTTCCAAATCTGTGATATAATTGTACTTGGATGCCTTGAATATCAACTCCTTCTTCCATGTTCCGTTCTCTTCCCATACCAAATAACACTCTTCATAGGCACCAGCTACAATCTCGTTCCCTTCATGTCCACTCCAGCAGTCACCAATGGTCACAGCTAGGATATCTGCCAGAGAGGAGTTAATTCTTATTTCCTCCCTCTCAAAACTAGTGTTATTCCACCATATTATCCATAGACTGCCAGCATAATCACCACATACAATCTCACTTTCGTTATTCCATGTAATAATATCTCCTATCCTGCCTGAGGTTATGTGTATGGGAAGATTCTCTACCAGGCCGAATTCTTCCCAATACCATCCACTACCATTCCATGCATACATTGTTAAGTTTTCTTCAGTAAACACAACACACTCATTGCCTTCAAATCTCGGGTCAAAATCTCCTATATCACATTCTTCATATGCTTTTCCTGTATGGGTATCATCTATCACTTCCATCATCCATGTACCGTTTTCTGCCTTATAGAACTCTCTTATCAACCCCCCGTATGTACAACAAAATAGTTCATTTCCACTATGCCTTGGATCAAAATCACCTATTTTCACTGTTCTTACTGTAGCTTGCTGCTCTGCCCACGGGTCCCATATCATCGTTGCATTCCAACTCTGGGTTGTGTTGTTGTAGCTTATCACAAATAATTGATACAGTCCATCTACAACTTCCACGCCTTCAACATCTGGGTCTAAATCGCCAACTGCTAAGGCTGGAATGTACCAGACATCATAGCTCCTGTTCCATATTACATCCCAATACCATATTTCTCCCTCTCCATACTCATATGAAATGTTATACCCCCACCCATTGAAGATTACCTCGTTATTTGGCCAGCTTTTGTCTACCTCGTTAATTTCCACAGAATTTGTTATTGTCCCAGTGAGGTTTGTTGGGAGCTCTCTGTAGCCAAATGTAGTGTTAGATTGGCGAAATCCACCGGTTGATGTACACCAAATATTTCCAAAAAAGATTAATGAAAAAACAAAAAATATCAAGAGCCTATATCCTTTCATACTTCTGCCTCCTTCACAATTTCATTGATGTCCGTACATGTTTGGTAGATTGCCATTACGAGTGCAGCACTGGTTGTGCCTATGCCAATACCTTTCAAAATAATGTTGGCACAGCCCATGTTCTTGATGTATTTTACCAGTGCCATTGCTGAGGAAAACACTGAGTAGAGGTCGCTGATAACAACCAGGACCTTTAGGAAAATTGGCGGTATCCAGGGCTTTAGGACACTAAACAGAATCTCTTTGCCTGCACCTACTGGGTCCTCAAGGATTTTTGTTGCAGTTGCTATTGCCTGTTTTATCATCTGTTCTGCCAATTCTATCTTTGCATATATTTGGTTCAATATTTCTTGTAACTCCTGGAGTTGCTGATTTACCGTATTTTCGGCTTGAGACCAGAGTTCCTGAATGTAATTTTTGATAGCATTTTTCAGGTCTAGAATAATCTTGTTTACCAATGATTGAATTTCTGTCTTTATCTTACTCACAATGTGTATTAGTATGTTCTCTGGCCTTGGGTTATTCTGCGGGTCTGGTGACTTGGCAAATATTCTTAATCCCTCCATTAGTGCATTCTCAAGTGCAGTTCTCACTTTCTCCTTCAAAAACTCCCTCACTTTTCCCATCACAACATCTTTCTTGTAAAAATCTATGTCTTTCAGTGCTTTTTCAACACTCTCATAGATTGTGGTTATTCCACTATCTAACATCTTTATGAGTTCTACAGAAATTGTTTGGGAGATTTCACCCACAATTTCAGTCATTTTGTAAAATATTGCGTCTTTTATGTCTTTCTCCGTTGGGTTTGGTGGCAACTGAAGTGGCAAATACTTCTTGACGAAGTCCAGCACAATGCTCATGATTATGCCTGAGTAGTTCATCAGCAACGCTTTCCAGTCCCTTTTCATGCCGTAAACTGCATTCACTATTCCGCCTACAGATGTAGCGAATGCCTTGCCCTGGGCAATGAACGGATTCTTTTCCAGTTCACCGCCTAACCCTTTCTCGCCACACAGAAGGGCATATAGCGAGCCTTTTGGGTCTGCCAGAAACTCGGTGATTAGCTCAATTATCGCATTCACATATGCCTCTATATTGGCTATTGCGCTCTTTGCTTTCTCCATCGCATCTCTTACATACTCTTTCACTATTCCCAGCATCTTCTTTATTTCCGCTTTGAGCTGTGCCATTATCAGGTTGGGTATCTCTGCATACTCCCCTTTCAATGCTACATCCACTATTTTCTTTACCCATTCTAAGCCTGCCGGCAACACACTGCAGATTGCATTCACTATCATGTCCTTGCAGAATTTTATCACTGTGTCCACAAGTGTACTTACAAGCGTTGTAAACGCACTGGCTATGCTTGCTATTACATTGCTCACACAGGAAAACATGTCAAGAATAAAAAGAGAAAGTCCCAAACTATAATAGTCAACTATGTTTTTTTGCCCTTCCACTTGCTAACACCCCAATTACCACACACAGCATTGGTACTATAGTTGCATAAATTTGTTCTAACAACATGCTCTCTGTCACATTTGTATTTTCATATATCTCAAATAATATCCCAGTTCCAACTGCAATCTCATTCATAGGATGGAGGGTATCAAATTCACCTATCTCAATATCATGTGGGTCCTGATATTGTGGACAATAAAACACTATTGAATTTTTCCAAATTCCTTCATCTTCCCATAGGAGTACTATCCTTGACGGGTCGCCCCAGTATGTTCCTGCCAGAATTTCATTACCTGCATGCCCACTCCAACAGTCACCTATCGCTATGGTGGAGAATTCCAACCCTTCACCTGTTCCTATCCCTAATCCATATATTACTTTTCGTTCAAAATTCGTACCATCCCACCATACCGTTATAAGGATTCTTGAACCCTTTTCCCCACATACAATCTCCAGGTTCTCGTTGCTTGTGTTAAGTTCGCCCACTCTACCTGCAGTACATAACCCATCATCCCACCACATCGCATCCTCTACTATTATCACCTTTATACTGTCCCACCAACTGCTACTTGTGTTCCAACCCAGAATCGTTAGATTGTTCGTTGTAAAACACACAATTTCATTCCCAGGATAAAGTGGTGTCACATCTCCTACATCCAGTTCTATCGAGACCTCTCCTGCAACCAATGTCTTGTTTATCCATGTCCCATTCTCTACCTTATAATATTCCCTCAACTCATTTCCTCCATGAACTATTAGTTCATTACCTGTATGTAATGGGTCAAAATCCGCTATCTTAATTGCATGCACTAAGCTTCCACCTGTCTCGTTGTATGTGTCCCATAGCATTATTCCTGTCCAATTACCTGTAGTATTATCATAAGTAATGAGATACAATTGATAGAGCCCTTCTACTATCTCATTTCCTTCTATGTCTGGGTCTATGTCTCCCACTGCCAATTTCGGTGTGTAATCTAGATCGTACGGTCTGCGCCAAAGAGTTTCATTATTCCAACTATCTCCTGACCCATAATAACAAACCACACCGAGTCCTAATCCTGTACTCACTATTTCGTTACCAGGCCATATACTTCTGACATCGGCAATTTCTATCATATCTGATGTAGTTATTGCTGGCATATTTATCTCACGCACTGAGAACGATGGAATATTCTCTTTAATGTAACTCCCACACGCATTGTGAACAATAATTAAAGAAATGGCTACTCCTATTATCACAAGTGTCTTTACCATTTTCATATTCCCTCCTCCACACAAATATGGGCTATATCATTATATGTCTGAGAAATTGTCATAATCAAAGATGCACTTGTGGTAGCTATACCAATCCCTTTCAGGATTATGTTCGCTGAGCCCATATTCTTGATGTACTTCGCCAGGGCCATCCCCGACGAAAACACTGCATATAAATCACTTATTACAACTAAAATTTTCAGAAATACTGGTGGAAGATATGGTCGCAACAACTCTATCAAAATTTCTTTACCTGCTTTCACAGGGTCCTTTATTATCTCAGTCGCAACCTTCAATGCATTCTTTATCTGCTCTTTCACATTCTCTATCTTTTCTTTTACATCATTAATTATCATCTGGGCTGTTTGAAGTTGTCCATTGATTGCATTTTCTAATCCTTCCATTACTTCGTTTATCACATTTCCTATGTATTCTTTCAACTCTGTTATTATGTTGTTGGTAGCACTAGTGAGATAGTCCATAACAGATTTTGAAATGTTCTCCACAATTCCAACAAGTATGTTCTCTGGCCTTATAGTTAATGGTGCATTGCTCTCTGGGATTGTCGCAAATACTTTAAGACCATTATACAACCCATCTACCAAAACACCCCTAATTCTCTCTTTTACAAAACACCTCACCTTCTCCATCACCACATCTTTCTTGTAGAATTCAATCCCTGCAACCGCTTTCACTATCGTTTCGTAAATCAGGTTGATACCTGTGTCTAAAAGCGTGGTTAGCCTATCTGCACACTCGTTAGAAATTTTTCGAATAATCTCACTCATTTTTTCTCTTATGATTTCTTTCACATGATTGACCTCTTCTTCTGTGGGATTTGGAGGTAGTTGCGGAATACCTGGCAGATACTTCTTCACAAAGTCCATCACAATTGCCATTATTATGCCAGAATACTGATACAATAGCACTTTCCAGTCCCGCTTCATTCCATTAACTGCTAGCACGATTCCTCCAACCGAACTCGCAAATGCCTTGCCCTGAGCGAGAAATGGAATCTTCTCTAATGCTCCCAAACCTCCGTTATCACTTCCAAGCAGGGCAAATAGAGAGGTCTGCGGCTTTGATAGAAGCTGGATAACTAAATCCATTATCCCTTCAATATATCCTTCTATGTCACTTATTGCGGTTCCTACCTTCTCCATTGCTGTTCTTGTGTATTCTTTCAAAACGCCTATCATCTTCATTATTTCTGCTCTCAATTGTGTAATTATCATTCCAGGTATCTGCGCGTATTCTCCTCTCAATGCCACTTCTACAATTCCCTTTACCCACTCAAATCCTGCGGGTATGACTCCACATATCGCACTCACTATCATATTCTTACAGTATGTTATTACCGTGTCCACTATCGCATTTACTATTGTTGTAAACGCAGTAGCGATACTTGCAATCACATTGCTCACTGTGTAAATTATTTCAAGAATTCTTAGGTATATGTTACCTACATATTGCTGGATATAATTTACAGCCATACTCTGGACATCCTCTTTGCTGTAAGAGAGCAATACCTGTCCTTTCTTCACGAACAGTTTTGCCAGTTCTCTGTAGTTCCCTTTCACAAACAACTCTATCCCTTCATAGATTGGTTGTAGGGCTGTGTTCAGTAAACCGTTTATCTGCTCCCATATCCAGTTTATTGCCTCGCTTGCTAACGACTTCACTTCCTCTACAAATGAAACAAGCGCTGTTAGAATGAGTTTAATCAGTCCTTCTGCAGCACCATCTGCGTGGGCTGTGGCATTACAGCCGTTGCCGTTTATGTCCGCGATGCTGATTGCTACATCGTAGCCAGAAACCCAGGTGTTCCACGACAGTATTGGCACTTCCCATTTGTGGCTGTATTCGTAGGTTAAGGCCCCACTGCAATTTGTCGTGTGGCTTCCTAGTCCCTGTGGTGTCACAGTGATTGTGGAAAGCCCTGCATTATCCTCGGCTTTGAACGAAACAGTTAGCCAGACCTTCGGCGTTGGAATGCAGTCCTTGATTGTTACTTCCGTGACTACATTTGCTTCTATGCTCCCGTTAATCCATGGGTCTCTGCCCTCTATCTGCCACTGCTCTGTTGCGTTTTCGTAAAGGTCTAGGATTCCATCACCATCTGTGTCTGCAAGCCATGGGTCGCTGTGATTCAGGAATTCGTCAAAGTCAAGCAAGCCATCGTTGTCCGTATCATTCTTTGTTGGGTCTGAGTAGGTATGGTATGTCCCTTTCTTCTCTTTTGTCTTCTGCCATATCACTGTGTAGTCCCAGCCACGCAATTCTGCGTAGTCTGTCAGATTGTCATTGTCTGTGTCGTTGGAAAGCGGGTCCGTTGCTGGGCGGTTGTATGGGATTCCTGCCTGCTCTGTCCTTTTTACTTCTGTGCCGTCTGTGAGCCCGTCGCTATCACTGTCTCTGCACAACGGCTCTGTTTTGTATCTCTCTATCTCTTCCTTGTCGCTCAACCCATCTCCATCTGTATCAGCTAGATTTGGGTCTGTTTCGTTCTCATTCACCATCCCATCATGGTTACTGTCCTCTTCGCCATCCTTTATTCCGTCATTGTCTGTATCATCATCGTTTGGCAGTGTCCTGCTCTTGCCCTCATCCGCATCTGAAGTGAAGTTGCCTCGGCTCACATCCGTGTCTGGCGTGAGCATACCATAAGTTAAACCGAGCTCAAGACCATCTGGTAAGCCATCAGCATCAGTGTCTGGATTCAGTGGTGAGGTGCCTGTGCCTCCCTGGCTTGTTGGGTATTCGCTGCTGTCCACCAACCCATCATCATCTGTGTCTGCATCCAGCGGTGAGGTCTCTGTGGTTTCCCGCTCACCATTGTGATTTGCATCCTCTCCTCCATCGTAAATTCCATCACAATCTGTGTCTTTGTTCAATGGGTCT
>JAVZCK010000027.1 GCA_038874435.1 Thermoplasmata archaeon | reverse complement strand
GATTGTCATGCATCCCATCCTCCTTCGTTTTTATTCAGGGAATTCTTAGAAATAAATTAAGGTTTAGGAGTTGTGAATAGAACCATGCTGCTTTATATACTAGCACCCCAAATCTTTATGACCCAATATTCCATCGCCAATAACAACCCTTATTATAATCTCTGTTTATCCATTTCGCATGCGAATCGCAGTGCTTATCAAGGACAGATGCCAGCCGAAAAGGTGCTTCATGGAATGTGTAAAATACTGTCCAAAGATGAGGATGGGGACTGAAACAATCACATTTGACGAAAAGGGATTCCCAGTTATCTCAGAAGAACTATGTGCTGGCTGTGGAATTTGTGTCCATAAATGTCCATTCGAAGCCATCAAAATAATTAATCTGGCCGAGGAGTTGCAGACAGACCTTGTGCAGCAGTTTGGACAGAATGGTTTCCGGCTCTACAGATTGCCTGTGCCAAAAGAAGGATTGGTTACAGGGATTCTAGGTGAGAATGGGATTGGGAAGACTACTGCAATCTCAATTTTAACAAACAATCTTGTTCCCAATTTTGGGGAATGGGAAAAAGGGATGGAGCGAGAAAATGTGATAGAGCATTTTTCTGGTACAGAACTCAAAGATTACTTCGAGAAGTTGTATGGCGGAAAAGTGCGAACTTCTCTCAAACCCCAGTATGTGGATAAAATCCCAAGAGTGACAAAAGGAACTGCGATTGAACTTCTTCAGAAAATCGCTCCAAGTGAAAGAATAAAAGCATATATGGATGAATTTGGATTCGATATTCGGCACCTGGGAAAAGATATTGCTACGCTTTCTGGTGGCGAACTCCAGCGACTTGCCATAATGGCGACAGTGCTTAAAGAGGCAGAGGCATACTTTTTCGATGAACCCTCTTCATATCTGGATATTTATCAACGAATGAAGATGGCTCAAATAATCAGAGCAATTGCGAAACAGAAAATTGTAGTTGTCGTAGAGCATGACCTGGCAGTCCTTGATTACATTGCAGACAATGTTCACCTGCTTTACGGCTCTGAAGGTGCCTATGGTGTGGTGGTGCCTCCGAAAGCTGTGAGAACTGCAATTAACAGCTATCTTGAGGGTTATCTGAAGGAAGAGAACATTCGTGTTAGAGATTACCCCATTGAATTTTTTGAGCACCCTCCACCAGAAAATGCTGCACAGGAAATAGTTCTTGAATTCACACCGCTGCGGAAGAGTTATGGCGGTTTTACTCTTCAAACAAAAGAAGGGGCTATAAGAAAGGGAGAGGTTATTGGGATGGTAGGTGCTAACGCAACTGGCAAAACCACATTTGTAAAGATGCTCGCAGGTGTGGAAAAGGCAGACGAAGGTAGCATAACCAGAAATGTGAAGGTGAGTTATAAACCCCAGTACATAAACCCTGCAGAAGATTACACAGTAAGACAAATTTTTGCAGAGATTTTGAAGGATATCATGTTCACAAATTTTTACAAGGAGGAAATTGAACATCCTTTGAAAGTCACACATCTTTACGACAAAAATGTCACAGAACTTTCTGGTGGAGAACTCCAACGAACTGCAATCGCCCTTTGCCTTGGACAGCCCGCAGACATATATCTTCTTGATGAGCCCTCTGCCTACCTGGATTCCAACCAGAGAATGATTGCTGCAAAGACAATCAAGCGTGTTATTTCAAAAACAGGAATGACTGGCATGGTAGTTGACCATGACATTTATTTCATAGACCTGGTTGCAGACCGAATGATCGTGTTTGATGGTGTGCCTGGAGAAGAGGGAAAAACCTCAGAAATTCTTTCAATGCGAGATGGGATGAATGAATTTTTGAAAACAGTGAACATCACATTCAGGAGAGACGAAACAACGAAAAGACCACGGGTCAACAAGCCAGAATCAGCAAAGGACAGGGAGCAGAAAGAGGCAGGAGAATACTATTATGCTTAACCTTGCCTTAATAAATCAGCATTAGCCACTTATAACAATCCTGCAATCAGGAGAGGTAAAAGCACTGTGGCGTCGCCTTCCACTGTGACCTGTTTTGCATCCTCTTTTACTTTTCCCCAGGAAATGGCTTCCCTTACCTGAGCACCAGACAGGCTCCCATCGTATTCCATGGCTGTAGTGATGTAAACAGCATAGTCAAGTCCATCTCTGAACTGATTCCACCAGATTGTGTGGTGCTTTGAGATACCTCCACCAATCATCAACGCACCAGTTTTCTTTGCTGTAAAAACTATGTCCGCAAGTTCTTGCTCATCCTCAAATAAATTTATTTTGAAGTTCCTGTGGGTCTGCCAGAAAAGCCAGGCCTGAGACCCAACAGCACCATCTGTTATACCTGGAATGAAAACAGGAATCTTATTTTTGTAAGCCCAGTAGATGATGGAATCCTCACAGTCAATTCTCTTTCCAATTTCCCATACGAGTTGCTTGGTTGAAATTTCTCTCAACCCAGAATTGTAAATGTCTTCAAACATTGGCTGGAGTTTTGCTTCAAGGATGATACCGTAGGAGTCATTTGGGACCAACACATTACCCAAGCGATTGAGTTTTGCTCTATGAAGCTTCCTGTCATCTAGCATAAAGTCACCGTGGTAGTAATCTTTCCAGATTCTTGCCAGGTCATGGTCTAAAGTTCCACATGTAGTGATAATTACATCCACCATTTTTCTCCGCACCATTTCCTTGATAACACCTCTTGTTCCAGTAGAGACGATACATGCTGGAAATGAAAAGAATTTCACGCAATCCTTTTCCGCAAGCATCTGTTTCATTATTTTGTAGGCCAAGCCAAGCTTTTTCGCTGAGAAACCACCTGCTCTCTCAAACATTTCAAGCAGTTCCTGGACACTTAAGTTATCCTTCAGAACGATGTCTTCGACCTTTCTAGTGCAGAGCTCAAATGCTTGTTCCTTTTTCATTTTTGTTCTGCTTCTTTTAGGCATGAAAAATCACCTTCAGGACACTTGCCTCTCACACACTCCGGACCGGCATCGGCAAATATGTTGGGGGCTACCCTTTTCACTTCTTTCAGCATCTCCTTTGCAAGTTCTCGAATTTCCCACTGAGAGCGTTCGCAACATCTGAGAGAAAAGAAATGATAAAGTTCTCTGGCATTCATGGTTACAATAATGTTGGTTTTAGTGGCAGAGGGAAGAATGTATCTAGCATCTTCTATCGTAAGTCCCATTTCTATCAACTGATTATATGCTTCCATGCATTTTTGAGCACATTCTAAAAATACTTGCTTTGATTGCAAATTTTTCTCAATTTCAGGAGGGATTACGAACGGCAAATCCTCCAGTTTTACATATCTTTGGGACTGCTGAGAATAAGATGCAATCCGATGTCGAACCAGCTGATGGGTTAACACTCTGCTTACATCTTCAATTGCAAATGTAAAATTTGCATGTTCCAGCACACTAAAATGCCCTGATTTAAGGACAATTGAGATGATTTTTTTTACTTCTTCCTCACTCAATTTCATTGCTTCTTCAACCGTTCTTGTGTGACATGTCTTTGCGGCAAGGGCAACAGTAAGTTCTGGTTCAGGGGTATGCTTAAGTAAGATGACCTTCATGAAAAAAGAAACGCAAAGAAGGATATAGTTTTTTTGTGAACGTGCCGATGGTAAATAAAGATTAAAATTCTGGTTTGTGATAGGAAATTCTAGAGGCAGCAATTTTAAATATTTGCGACCCGACTTGAAAAGCATCAAGAGCGAAGGTTAATATATTTTCATGTAATACATTGATGCGGTGAGGTCATGCAGAAGCACATAGTAGGGTTTGAGGAAATCGGTGCTAGCGATATTCCTCTTGTAGGTGGAAAAGGTGCAAATCTTGGAGAAATGCTGAATGCTGGAATAAATGTTCCGCCAGGTTTTGTAATTACTGCCCAGGCATACGCTGATTTTATTGAGAGTGCTGGCCTCATGGACGAGATAGAGGACTTGCTCTCTGATGTTGATTTCGAAAATACTGACCAACTTACAGACCGTTGCCTGCAGATAAGGGCTAAGATAGAGAATGCAAAGATACCAGCAAAAATGGCAAAAGAAATTCTAGAGCATTATAGAAATTTTTTAAAGAAGCAGAGAGTGGATTTCGTCGCTGTAAGATCATCTGCTACAGCAGAGGACTTGCCTGATGCTAGTTTTGCTGGACAGCAGGACACTTACCTATATGTCCAGGATGAAGTGGAATTTATAAGAACAGTGAAGAAATGCTGGTCATCGCTTTTCACTCCTAGAGCTACATACTACAGGCATAAGAAGGGTTTTGAGCACTCAAAGGTTCGGCTGGCTGTTGTTGTACAGAAGATGGTGAATGCAACCCACAGTGGTGTCATGTTTACATCTGAGCCGACAACTGGTGAGAAAAAGTGTATTATTGAAGCGGTTTATGGACTTGGTGAGGCGATTGTTAGTGGAAAGGTAACTCCAGACACTTATATTGTGGATACAGAAACGATGGACATTATCTCCAAAGAGATTGGTATTCAGCATATGATGGTAGTGAGAGGTGAAAGTGGTGGCACTGTAGAGGTAGGAATTGATGAAGAACAGGGAGCATATCAAAAAATCCCGGATACAAAAATACTTGAGATTGCAGAAATTGGAAAGACAATTGAAGAGCATTATGGCAAGCCAATGGATGTGGAATGGGCGATGGAAGGCGATGTGGTGTATGTTGTGCAAGCTAGGCCTGTGACAACAATAAAAAAGGAAGAGATAAAAAGGGAGGAAACTGGAGAAGGCAATATTCTTCTGAGAGGATTGCCCGCAAGCCCAGGAATCGGAGCTGGTACTGTAAAACTAGTTCGAGATATTAGTGACCTGCAGAAGGTGAAGGAAGGAGATATTTTAGTGACGAGCATGACAACGCCAGACATGGTGCCAGCGATGAGCAGGGCAAGAGGAATTGTAACAGATGAAGGAGGAATGACATGTCATGCTGCCATTGTTTCTAGGGAACTTGGAATTCCATGTATCGTAGGAACAAAAACCGCTACGCAGGTTTTGAGGGAAGGAATGGAAGTGACAGTGGATGGGAAGTTGGGCAATGTCTATGAGGGCGTAATTGTTCCTGATGAAAAGAAAATCGCTGTGGGGCCACCGCAAGAGGCCCTCACAGTTAGCATGCCTATCACGGCTACGAAGGTACTGGTAAACATAGGTGTTCCTGAAAAGGCGGATGAGTATGCTAAATTGCCTGCACAGGGCGTTGGCTTGATGAGAATTGAATTTATATTCACGAGTTACATAAGGGAACACCCAGTGGATTTGATAAACAGAGGACAAGGGCAGATCCTTATAGAGAAGCTTGCGGAAGGAATTGCAAAGGTGGCAAAGGCATTTTACCCTAGACCTGTTATTGTCCGTACAAGTGATTTCAAGACAAATGAGTATCGCGGAATGCCAAACGGAGAGAAATATGAGCCAGTTGAAGATAATCCTATGATTGGATGGAGAGGGTGTTCTAGGTACATCTCAAAAGAGTATGAGGCAGCGTTTAGAATGGAGTTAAGAGCAATCGCAAAGGTGAGAAATGAGATGGGATTGAAGAATGTGCATGTAATGCTCCCATTTGTGAGAAACACAGAGGAACTTGTTCCAATTCTGAAAATGCTGGAGGAAGAAAATCTGAAGCGGGGTTTTGATTTCAAGCTTTACTTAATGGCTGAAGTACCTTCCATAATTTTCATGGCCGACGAGTTCTGCAAGTATTGTGATGGGTTCTCAATTGGCTCGAACGACCTGACACAATTGATAATGGGTGCCGACAGAGACTCTGATGTGCTTGCAAAAATGGGCTATTTTGATGAAAGAAATCTAGCAGTGAAGAGGGCAATCTCTCACCTGATAAATGTAGCACACCAATACGGAAAAACTGTCTCAATTTGTGGGCAGGCACCATCAGTTTATCCTGAGTTTGCAGAGTTTCTTGTAGAAGAAGGAATAGATAGCATTAGCTTAAACCCAGATACTGTGGTTGAAACCCTTAAGACAATTGCAAGGGCAGAGCAGCGAATAATTCTAAGAAATGCTAGGGACCAGAGGATTACCAGAGACCACTTTGATTTGATTCCTTAAGATTAATAAAGGTTAAAATTCAAACAGTAATCTTTTAATACAGTTAGTGAATACAGAAGAGTGGTGATGAAACCTTGGCAGAAACTGAGCGAAAGACGAAGTTTGTAAACAGGGTTGAAGAATTTGAGGCACTCAAGGGACACCTTAGCGAAATGCTGAAGGGCAATGGAAGGTTTGTAGTAATTACTGGGGAAGCGGGGATGGGAAAAACGCGACTTGTGGAGGAATTAAAAAATTATGCTCAGCCCATGGGAGTAAAATTCTACAAGGGGAGATGTCTTTACATTGAAAATTCTGATCCATACCTGCCTCTAATCGATGCATTAAATCAATATTTTGAGGAAACTTCCAGTGAAAAGATGGAAATGCATGGTGAAGTTGTTACCCCTGTGGGACTGTTATCTGGTGCACCCGCAGTCAAACCAGAAGAGATCGAGGCGGGTTTTGTACCAATAGCGCTAAGCACAGGCGAGGAAGGTCAAGGACCGAAGCCAGTTGAAAAAATAAACATGGACACTGAGAGAGACAAAATGTTTGGGACAATCACTGACCTTTTGATTGAAATTTCAAAAGTGCATCCGATCACAATTTTTATTGACGACTTGCAATGGGCGGACACTGGCACACTTCAACTTATCCATTACATTGCGAGAAACATAAAGCAAGCAAGGGTGTTGCTGCTTGGTGCCTATAGACCAGAAGACCTGCAAGAGCATGAAGGTGGGCTTCATCCACTTATGGAAATTTTTCAGAGGATGGGACTAGAGAGGTTATACTATCAGATAAACTTAACACGGTTAAAATATGAACACGCACTTGAGCTTGTGAAAGACCTTTTGCAAAATGAAGACATCTCTCCAAAATTCATGAAAAGGTTATATTTTGAGACAGACGGAAACCCTTTCTTCATAGAAGAGCTATGTAACACTCTGCTTGAGGAGGGAATAGTCAAACCAGGAGTGTACACCTGGGACCTCGGTGTCGACTGGGAGAGAGTGCTGTTGCCCAACACCATAAAAGATGTAATAAGCCGAAGAGTTGCTAAACTAGATGAGACGAGCAAGAAAATTTTGATGTATGCTGCAGCGATTGGTTATGAATTTGATTTTCATGTGCTCCAGAAAGCGGTAGAGATGGATGAGATGGAGATTCTAGACCCGCTTGATAAATTGATCGGGATGAAATTAATAAGGGAGAGCGAGACAGCTCATGAAACTTATATGTTCGAACACGCCCAAATCCGATCAGTTGTGTACGAAAGCTTAAGCAAGAGCAGATTGAGAATAATGCACAAAAAGCTTGGAGAAATTATAGAAGGTATGTATACTGCTAACAATGCTATTGATGATGTGGTCTTTGTATTAGCGAGACACTTCACTCTGGGTAAAGTACAAGATAAAGCACTAACTTACAATATCAAAGCCGGCGAAAAAGCTAGAAAACTTTATGCGTTTCAGGAAGCCCTCACTTATTTCAACACAGCTCTTCAGATAATGGAGGAGGAAGGAGGAGAAAGCACAATCGAGAGGAATAAACAGTTAATTCAGTTACTGCAAACCACTGGTGAACTCTGTGTTCTCCTAGGAAAATGGGATGATGCTATTAAGAACTTCGAGAGAATTGTGGAAATTTGTGAAAGGATAAATGACGAAAGAAGCAGGGCATATGCAATGGTAGCATTGGGGAATATAATAAGGACCAGAGGTGATTTTGAGAGAGCGAAAAAGTGCTTTGAAGATGCTCTTAAATCTTTCGAGAAGACAAAAGATTTGCGAGGAATTGCCGATGCGTACAGGGGATTGGGTTACATTCTGTGGCGTCAAGGAAAGTACGATGCGGCTATTAACAGTTACAACATTGCAATGAAAAACATAATTCAAGTAGGGGACCTGAGAAGATTGGGCACGATGTTCATAGAGATAGGTAACATTTACGGAGATAAAGGTAATGCCAGCAAGTGTGAAGAATATTACATAAAGGCAATTGAGGAGCTGAAGAAAGTAAACGACCTGAACGAACTAGCGAGAGCACACAACAACTTAGGAGACCTTTATCTTCAGGAAGGAAATTATCCAAAAGCTATTGAAAATTTTGAGAAGAGTAGAGAGTACGCTGAGAAAATTGGAAATATTGACTGGATAGGTTGGGCATTTTTTAATATGGCTGAGGTCTATATTCGGACTGGGGAAATTCAGAAAGCGAAGGTGTGCAACACTCGCGCTAAGCACCTCATGGAATCAATAAACGACAGAGTAGCTCTCCAAGCAGTGTTAAGAATAGAAGGAACGATTCTCGCTGAAGAAGGAAAGTTCGATGAGGCAATCAAGAACTTTAATGAAGCTTTAGCATTAGTAAGGGAGCTGCAGATACCATATAATGAAGCAGAAACTCTGATGATGTACGGAAAAACCCTTCACAAAATGGGGGATAATAATGGGGCAATGGAAGCACTCAATAAAGCGAAGGAGATTTTTGAGCAGATAGGCGCATCAAAAAATGTGGAAAAAGTTAATAAATTGATTGAACAAATCACGGAGAAGAGATAGATATGAAAGATGAGAATATATTTGTAAATCGAGAGAAAGAACTTAGCGAACTTATGAAGATATATGAAAAAGTGAAAGAAGGATATGGAAGGACCGTGTTTGTTCTCGGTGAGCCAGGAATAGGGAAGACCTATTTTTGCGAGAGATTCTGCTCTATGCAGAATGATGCAACTGTGCTTCGAGGATTTGCTTCTGAAGATTTTACTCAACCATATCAACCGATAAATCTGGCATTAGGAGAATACTTTGAGATGGCGAAGGGAGTGGGTGAAGTCGAACTCGGGAGAATTACTGATATAATAAAGAAGAGACACCCTCAGATTTCTGGTTCTGAAGACATAATTTTGAACTTTTTATCAGCGGCCTATGCAGTCACAAAAAATGGACATGAGGATATGCAATCTTCTAGGATGAGAATGTTTGAAATTGTCTCACGATTGTTGCACAGTATCGCTTCAGAGCGTCCTCTTATCCTCTTTTTAGAGGATTTACACTGGGCTGACAAATCTACATGGAACTTGATACACTATATAGCGAGAAGCATTGAGAACAGAAAGGTCCTCCTGCTTGGCACGTACAGGAACGATGAAACGGTGGATTCTAGAACAGGTGAGACCAGACCAATTGTTGACGCAACCCAGAGAATGCGTAGAGAAAGATTGTTCACAGAAATCATACTGGGGAGATTCAGCGAGAGGGACTCAGTAGAGTTCGTTGAGAAATATACAGGTGTCAAACCGCCTGAACCCGTAATGAAGAACATTTATTCGATTTCAGAGGGAGTCCCACTTCTTCTCAAAGAATTTTCAGAGTATGTCCTCCATGATGAAAAATTTTTTGATGTAGTTCCTGAAGATTATTCTGCGAGTGTACTCAATAGAATGGGGAAACTGAGCGATTTGGAACGAAAAGTGGTGCAAGTTTGTGCAGTAATTGGCGAAAGAATTGACATGGAAATTCTGATGAACTTTTTCAGTATAGATGAGGAAAAATTGCTTGAATACCTTGAAAAATTCTGCAAAATAAACCTACTTACTGAGATTTCATCTAATGTCTACAAGTTTTCCCATAACTTGCTTAGAAAAACAATTTACAGAAACATCAAGGATGTGCGAGACCTCCATTTGAGGATTGCAAATGTGATGGAAACAATGCCTCAGTACCGTAATTACAGACCAGACACACTGGCCTATCATTATTTGCAAGGATGTGACATTAAAAAGGCAGCACAATACTATGTTGGGGCTGGAGAGCTTGCTCTTAAGAACTATGCTCTGGAAGAAGCAAAGAAGTATTTAGAAAATGCCATCGAACTTTTTGAAAACTTGCAGACAGAAGTAGATAATAGAGTTCAGATAGCACTTGCACTGATGAATGTTGGCAATATTGACATTGATACAGGAAAGCTTGACGAAGCAAAGAAATCCTATGACAGAGTTCTTCGGCTAGCATTCGAACTAAACAGTAAAAAACTTGCATCCGAAGCTTACAGAAAAATCGGAAAGATTTTTGAGACAAAGGGGAATTATGACAGTGCATTTGCTCACTATAGAAAGGCGCTCGAAACAGCAATTGAGTGCAGGGATTTGCTGAGCATAGCCCATGCGTATGAAGCGTTGGGCATTTATTGTTGGAGAGTGGATAAGTTAGAGGATGCCGAGAAATTCTTCAATGCGTGTCTTGATACATCCACCAAACTTGATGACAGAATTTTGATTGCGAGAGCCCACACAGGCCTTGGTAACATTGATTTTAAAATCGGGAAGTATGAGGATGCCCTTGTTCACTTCGAAAATGCGATGAACACACTGCCTGAGAAAGAAATTCCAGAGAGACTGAGAAATATAAACAACATCGCAGTGGTACTTACTCTCATAGAAAAATATGAAGAAGCGAAAGCGAAGTACTTGGAGATAGTCAAGGAAGGCGAGAAGTACGGATTGATTAGAAATATTGCCTATGCATATGCAAATCTAGCAGCCATTTACGCAGAGCAAAATTTGTTTGACGAGGCAATTGTCGCTGGAGAAAAAGGTGCGGATTATGCAAAGAGAATAAATGACTTATACTGCATGACAATGGCAAAAACTACAATGGCTAGAGCTATGGGTAAGAAAGGAGAAATTGAGAGGTTTAAGTCTGTTGTGAACGAATCCATTTCGCTTTTTGAAGAACTTGGGCTTCACTATGATGTGGCTGCACTTTACTTTGATGCCGCAGACACGATGTACTATCTCCAGAGATTTGAAGAGGGAAATGAGTATCTTAAAAAATCACTTGAGATTGGGAGGAGAATAGGTGCCCAGGGAATAATGAAGAAGCTAGAGGATGTTAAACAAAAATATGGGGACAAAATTAAAATTTAAAAAATAAAAAAATTTGTTAAATCTGCTTTATCTTTTTTCAAGCCAGTTCTCTACGCTCCATCCAACTGTGCCATCTGTGTATTGGACTCTCCACCATGTATAGCCATCTGCTGTCTGTGGGCCTCCCAGTACTGTCCCTGTAGCTCCATAGGGTTCTGTTTTTATCACACCATAACTGAGTCCTGGGCCATACCTTACATTCAGTCCACTCTGAGCTGTGACCCTTACTTTGTCTCCAATTTTGAATTTCCCTGAGCCTCCCTGATACTTCTCAAGCCAGTTCTCTGCACTCCATCCCGTAGTTCCATCGTTGTACTGGATTTTCCACCATGTGTAGCCATCAGCACTTGTCGGTCCCCCGATGACCTTACCTACTGACCCAGCAGGTTCTGTTTTTATAACGCTATAACTCAGCCCTGGCCCTGTTCTCACATTTAGATTGGCGGTTGTTTGGACTATGTCGCCGATTCTGAATTTTCCTGAACTTCCACCGCCACCACCAGAGTACTTCTCAAGCCAGTTCTCAGCGCTCCAGCCAGTCACTCCATCATTGTATTTTATTTTCCACCAGTAATACCCGCTTGCATACTGAGAGCCAGCAACTACAGTACCTATTGTTCCTTTTGGCTCGGTCTTAATGATGCTGTTGCTTGTTCCAGGTGCAGTTCTGACATTCAGGTCTGCAGTGGTTATAACAGTGTCACCAATCTTGAACTTTGTACTTCCTCCACCACCTCCACCACCATCGTCGCCACCGCCTCCACCGCCGCCTCCGCCACCACCACTACCGCCGAGAATGTGGACGAAGCGGTATTTAGCAGCACCACCTAATCTCCAGTCAGCACCGAAGTGAGAGGTGGTGTGAGCAGCAACTTTTCCTCCACCGAGGTATAGAGCGACATGGTCCCACACACCATCTCCACCCCAATCATAAACAATAACATCACCCACATCGAGGTCGTTAACAGAACTTTTATCTACTGCATTCCCAGATGTGACTAGCCAGCTGCCTAGCCGCCCAGCTCCAGGTTCTCCATAGGTGGGTGGAACTCTTGTGGGCACATTCAGACCACCACCCTTTTGGTGTGGCTCACTTCCAATACAGCAAGAGACAAAGTGAGCGCAATCAAATCCGCTTCTATACCTAACCGAGGTTCCCTGTGCCAGCCACTCATAATTTCCGCTACCATACCAGAAGTAGCTGTCACTCACAACTTTGTCCCAGTACTTAGCTGCATAGTTATAAGCTCCCTGCCTGTCATAAGTTCCACTGCCACTGCCTCCGCCACCATCATCACCGCTGCCACCGTTCACCTTCTGCAGCCATTTCACAGTGCCATCGCCCTCTGCGCTCCATCCAGTAATGTCATAGTACTTTATCTTCCACCAGTAGTAACCTGATTTGGAAACAGGGCCATCCAAAATTGTACCTGTAGATCCATATGGTTCTGTCTTCAAATAGTTGCCATAGGGTGCATCTCTGACGTTCAAGCCACTACTTGCTACCACCTTTACAGTGTCCCCAGGTTTGAAATCAGAAGCACCACCACCGCCTCCAGGCGAGGTTGTTATTTCTATCCCAGTGCCATACCTGCTCTTGTGCCAGCTAGCAAAACTGTTCATGACGCTGACAATTCCGTTCTTCCAGTTTTTATCCGTGGCATAGTGGACATTCATTCCGTTGAGGTTAGGCCCCTCATAGTATTTGCCTCCCGGTGTAAGGTAATTTGCTTTAATTTTTCCCATCACAACATCCACACACTGAGAGTAGGAAGAGAATGTCCATGCACCATTGTATGGATCTGAATCATAGGCACCCCAGCCAAAGAGATTGTGCTTGTCTATGCAAATTCTAGAGGTCCCCCAGCCAGTTTCCCATACTGCGTGGGCCATAATATATATAGAGTTTATTGTGTATTTGTTTCCACCTTCTACGAACGCTGCAGCCATGTTCTCCCTCAACATTCCAGGTTTTCCCATGTAATTGAAGTATGCATTGAATTTGCTTGCATCTACATTAGTTACTCTTACATTCAGGTCGCTGTAGATTGTGAAGCTATATACAACCGCGTTTATCTGCGGTGTATTCTGTGCTGCAGTTGCAAACGAGGCAGCAAGGAACAATGCCACGATCCCACTCACCATCAAGATTGCAAAGCGCCTTCCAATCTTCCTGGTTGCTCTTCCATTCATCTTTTACACCCCTATGGTGTAAATATTCGCAGATATGGTATATATACTTTGCCCGGTAAATACCGAAACCTACCGTACCATCCCTTTTATCACTCCCTCTTTTCTGCAAGCAATTTCTTGAGGTTTTCAATTACAGGCACAGGGGTCGGGTCTATGTCTCTTAACATCGCAAGGTATATGCTTACAAAATCCCCAATGTACATGAGTGAGAGCATTTTAGCAAGGTCTGATGCTCCTGTTGCCCATACTTCAATTATCTCCCTCGAGCGTTTTAGCACAAGCTCTTTCGTGATTTCAATTCTCATTTTGTTTCTTTCAAACTCACCATGATGACGCAAAATAACTACGGAAAATCGCTCTGGTAGAGGGTCCCCACTCCAGCCAACAGTGTCGTTGTGGTTCAGCTCAGGAAACACATCCTCCCTTGCAATCATTTTTGAGTTTTCATTTATCTGGGTTCGCCATCTTTTTGCAATGGGTGCGGATATACCCATACCAAATATATTAGGAATTGTACCCAGGACTTTCTTTGCAATTATTTTTGCCTGATTTCTTTCTGACGGCACATCGGGTTTCAGGTTCTCTTTCAGGACTCTGCACACCTCCACAGTTTCTTCGAGTTCCGCTTCACATGATGCAATACCTCCCGCATCAAGTATGAGCAACTGAGGCACTAGCATGTATGCAGTTGCACCCCTTGGAGGCATCCCAGATGGTATTTTTATGTGGAGCACATCATTTTCCCCTGCTTTTTTCTCAAGAATTCCACCAGACGAAATGGCAACAATTTTACTTTTTCTTCGGAGTGCATCATCGAAGGCAGAGAGGGTTTCCTCAGTGTTACCAGAATAACTCGCAGTGATTACAAGAGTGTTTTCATCGCAAAAAGCAGGAAGAAAATAGTCCCTTACAACAAAAATTGGAACTTTCGCTTTATTAAATGCCCATGCAGCGGTAATGTCACCACCAATTGCAGAGCCACCCATTCCACATATCACGATTCTGTCAGCCCTGCATGAAAAGTTTTCAAGTGATTTTCTTGCAATCTTTTTTGCATCTTCAAGTTGTTCTGAAAACTGTGCAGTTAAAGGGAGGAGTCCGCTGCGATCCACTTTTCGCATACCGTCAATATCGTCCAGGTCAACCATTTTCTAACCTCAAATCCAATATTTCAATCATTGATATAAATTTTTTCTAGAAAAAGAGTGGCACATCTATTTATTTATGAAGAATAAATATGTTCGTTCTCTTGCTTAAGATCTCACCTATCCGAACTTAGTTTAGCGAGTTGGGAAAGTTTTATTACAACCTTCCATTTTACATTTATTTGCAGCGGGGTGGGGTAGTCAGGTATCCCGACGGGCTCATAACCCGTAGATCAATGGTTCAAATCCATTCCCCGCTACCACCCTATTCTGAAAAGACAATGTCAAACCTGCGTTCTACAAGTGCTTTTTCTTTTTCGGTTAAAAGCTTAGGAGGAATCTCTACGACAAGGGAGACATTGTGTTCATGGCATTCATCGGAAACATCCTTGAGAAACTTCAACACAGATACAAATCCATTTGAAAGAAGAAAAACTGGTACTGCATCAATGTAGACAAGACCATTGCTATCATTTTTTCTGACAAATGAAATTATCTCCTGGCTCACCTCAAACTCCATTTTTTTTGCTGAGACACCTCTCTCAAAGCCAGAGGTTTCAGTAATCCAAATGCAATCTACATGACTAACTTCTTTGAAACCCTTTAAGAATTTTTTTGGAAAATTTGCTGAAATTGCAAGAGTAGGCACTATCGGAAGCATAGATTTCACAGTTTCTCTTGATTGACCAGAAACTTCTACAAGGTGGGTTTTTCCCTTTTCAAGCTCAAAATTTGATGCGTTTTTACTTTTTTCGAATGTTTCCGTAATCTTTGATGTTATTAGATTTTCAAAATAACTTTGCTCTTTGTTTGAGTAATTTTTTTCAAATAGTGAGAAAATAAATATAGAATTTCTCTTCGCAGCTTCATCTGCTACCGCCTTGCAAAACTCATAAGTATTTTGGAATCCGTTAGTTGCTATCAAATAATCCATATCGTCTATATAAACTACTCTCTTATCTCCCTCACGAAGAAATGCAAAAATATGATAAGAAATTTCAAATTCTAGTTTCGTAGGCTCAAGAACTTTTTCATTTGATGTAACCTCTGAAAGCCAGAGTATTGGGAGTTTTGCAATCTTATACTCAGAACGGACAATTCTTGGGTGTCTTGTGGTTATGCACAACCCGGGCATCTTTTCTGAAACATATCTAAATATTTCAAAACCTTTTTTTCCAGTTGTGGTATTTACTAGCAGCGTTTCTCCTCCCTCTATCTCTTTTTCGGGTTTTTGGGTCATTTGGCTCTCAATTCTGTCCTCAACGACAGCTTCAATAGTAAATAGCTTATATTTCACCGCTGCATAGAGCCAAAAAACGTCCATAAAAATTATCCAGAAATTACCTGTTGGCATACCATATATAGGAGGAAGGTTCGGGAGCCCAGTAATAGATATACCAGTAACGAATATGAGTGCCCCCATCGTCATATATCTTATCTGCATTTTTTCAACTTTACTTCTTGCATGTATATAGGAATCTGTGAAATTATAAAAAATTACAATAAATACTATTATCAACACTGGGATCGAATAATAAAATAGATCACCATTATCAACCCCATAACCCGCCCAGTAGTAGAGCACATCCTTGACAATGTACGGAGTGAAGAGGGAAAAGTAAGAATAAATCAGAAAAAGACCTATACACACAATAGATAAAATCTTGAACTGTTTCTCTGGGATTTTCTTTAGAGGGTAATTATAGGAGAGGAGAAGACCAACTAGTATTAATGCGATAAGACTTTCAGCCATAAGTCGTCCACATGCAACTGCATAGGGGTAATAGAATATAGTTCTGTAGTTTTCCGCAGTTACAGGTAAGCTTTTTAGGACTGTTTCTGCACCCGCCCAGATAATGACACTAATAAAAAGAAGAGAGAAATAAAAGCGGATGGTTGAGGAGCGACTCTTATGTAGCAAATACGCTAGAAATATTATGTGGAATACCAATGAAGTGGCTGGTGCCAATGAATAGGGATTGAACTGCACGAATATTCTATATTTCAAAATGATATTAAACCCTTTTCTTAAAAAACTTCAGATTACTAGAAAACAGCAAACAATAGAAAACAAATAAAAATAAAAAAATTGTTTTAAAATCTAAGACCTTTTAAAATCTTCGTCTGTTGTTGTCTCTATTCCTGTTAAAATTCCTTCTTCCTCTATATTCCCTTCTTTCCTGTTCATATTCTTGGGCGCTCATGTCAACAGTTGTGTTAACCTCGCCCACACTTTCTGTGCTTTTTGTAAGGGACCCGTACTTGCCCACATTGAGATGCATGTGCCCCCTTACCAAGGAAATGTAGCCATTTCCTATAAGCACTACATCTCCAGGTGCAACAGTGCCTATTTGCTCCTGCCAGAGCGAAAGCACTATTGTGCCTGTTTCGTCGCCTATAACGGCTTCGGCAACTTTTCGTCCCTCTCCTCCAAATCTGGAGGGTATTTCTTTCGGCTCACCAACACTAACAACCTTGGCCAAAACATTTACCTGCTTCGACCCAGGTGTCAAGTCCTTTACTTTCGTCAGTTCTTGCTCCATGTCTATACTTCCTTTTCGCTTTTTTGCACACTGAAAAAGAGCGCTGCCCTGTTCCCAATGTGCTGAGGATATAACTCTTATGGAGTATATAATGATTGCTGTAAATGCATGACTTCGGAAGGTTGGTATGAGCCACACAAGCTTTTACGCTGTCCCTTACCAATTTTCCACAGAGAAAATGAAATCAGAGGAGTAAACCATACTTTCATGTATTTGTTAAATGGTTCGTATGAT
>JAVZCK010000026.1 GCA_038874435.1 Thermoplasmata archaeon | reverse complement strand
GGAGATTGTCATGCATCCCATCCTCCTTCGTTTTTATTCAGGGAATTCTTAGAAATAAATTAAGGTTTAGGAGTTGTGAATAGAACCATGCTGCTTTATATACTAGCACCCCAAATCTTTATGACCCTACACACCTTCCCCTTACAACCTGCATGATTTAAATAGCACAAAAGCATATGTGGATGTGGATGTGTATGGAGACTTGAAGAACGGCTATGTTGAGTTCACGCTCTGGCATGAGCGACTGAGCGATTTGGTTATGTACATGAGACCAGCAAACTATCCCTGGCAGATTTCATGGAAAGTGTGGAATACAAGTGAGGCAATTTTGTTGATGCCCACAGTGTATGGAAGTACAAGTCATACATCTAACATTGTGTTGCATTTGCCAGGAGCACAAAGCACTGTGCATGCAAGATGGGAGTTTCGGGCACATTTCGGTGGTGCAAACTGGGAAGTGCCATACAAGGTTTATCTGGATACAATTACGCCTCAAAACGAAATTAAGCGAAACTGGCTCTATTTGCAGGACATAAATCCTCACACACTAATCTTCGTGCCCCAAACTCAGGTAGATGTGAGTGGCTGGGCAGTGGCACATCTGGGAATAACAAATCCCTCTGCTTATGATTCTGATCAGGATTATCTCACGGATTGGGAAGAATGTAAAATTTACTTCACAAATCCCACTAATGGAGATTCAGATGCAGATGGATTTGGTAATTGCTGCGAATGCATTGGTTTTGTTACAGACCCGTGGAGTTACACGCAGGATAGTGATGGAGATGGAATGCCGGATGAGTATGAATCGTATGCTGAAAGTATTGGAGGATGGCATAGAGTAAATATTCCCCAGAGAAGAGTTGCACTCCTAATTGTAGGAGGATATGCTGCCTACTCTAATTACCCAAGATATTGGAATGATATGGTATACATGTACGACATCCTAACTAAGGTCTATAATTACAGAAAGGAGTGGATATATGTCCTATATGCCGATGGTAACCCTCCTAACCCCCAAAATTGTGATGGCTTTCAATATGCTTTGTGGATCGATACACACAGAAACATTATATCCTCAGATGCTAAAATTTCTTCTTTTGAGGAAGTGTGTAATGCTGTTAAATGGCTCCTTACACCTGAGGATTTTCTATTTGTGTGGACAAATAATCATGGTTCAGATAAAAATGAAATTGGAAATATAGAATGGGATGAAGAGCTTGGGACGTCCTCAAAATTTTTGGTAATGTGGTGGAACTCTAGATCATATCCTGGTCTAAGAGACTGTTATCTGAAAGATAAATTTTTTGCAGAAAATATTTCTAGAATTGCACCGAAGAATACGGTTATTATAATGAAACAGTGTTATGCTGGTGGATTCATAGATGATGTTGCATATCAATTTTCTCAAAAAGATAAGAATGTAGCAATATGTACAGGTACCCATTTTAGTGAGATTGACGGAGAATGTGACTGTAAGACTCCGATAAACACACCAGATCCGGAAGAGGGGGGACAGAACTTTTTTGGCGAGTTCACATATCATATCCAGAATGCATTCAACAAAAGAACACCCTTTCTCCGTTCATTATTCTATCCCAAAAAACCCTGGGAAGATGGTGGTGTTCTCTACCACGACAAAATAGTTTCAATTGCCGACGCATTTAACTATGCTTGGAGATTTGATAGTTGGAGATACTTGGGTGGGCATCATCCTACTGAGCCAAATGTTATGGTCTTCATGCATCCCCAATATGATGATAATTTAGATGGTATCACTTGCCAGGAATGTAGTACAAACCATCCTATCCTTCTTCGGAGTTACGATGAGATAGAAGAGGAGCCAGAAACAATGAGGGGTCTCTTACCCACACAAGGAGGAGATGGAATATATGGGGCACGAATATTTCTTTAAATTTGCTTCAATTCTTCTTTTCCTAATTCTCTTATCTTTAATCCCACCACATTATCACCCGGCGATTGCCATTTCTATCCCACAGAAGGTTGTGTATCTCCCTCACTCTCCGATTCTTATCACGAGCAACCAGGAATTTATACAAGAAAATGGTGTAGTTGGTGGGAATGGAACTGTAGAAGATCCATATGTTATAGAAAACTGGGAGATAGTTACCCATAACGAAACTGCAATCACTGTCATTTCGACAAATGTGCACTTCGTTATCAGAAATTGTTTGATAAAGTCAAATAGTGGATATGGAATTTTCTTCGGTTCAATAAGAAACGGAACAGTAATGAACACAACCCTGGAGACAGAGGAGATGGGAATTTATGTTAGAAGCTCAAGCAGGTTCAGGATTAGTAATAATTCCTTTATAGGCTGTCGCGGGGGAGGAATTTACTTTGAAGGAGAAATAGGTTATTTCGATATCTCTGAGAATACTTTTGTAAATTGTGGATGTAGCTTTTCACCACAGGTATGGTTTCACGACGAATATTTCAAAAGCAATTTTGTGAATGGAAAAGAATTATATTGGGCTAGAGATAGGCGTAATTTTACCATTCATCATGATGTAGGTCAAATTATTTTGAATAATTGCACAAATTATATAATAGAAAATCAAACAATTGAAAACACGAGTGAGGGTATTGTGCTATACCGCTCTCCTGAGGGGATTGTAAGAAACAATACAATCAAAAACACGAAGTACGGGATTCGTAGTGTAGATGTGCCTTTTATCCAGCCGGGTAATGTAATAGATGGAAATATCGTAGAAAAAAGCAGTGTTGGAGTATTGTGTAGTAACTCTAACAAGAACATGATCGCAAATAATACATTCTATGATTGTGAATATGGTGTGATATTATATATTTCATCAAACTGCAGAATTTACCGCAACATTTTTGGAAAGTGTGGGTATGGATTGCTCTTTTCGGGACAGACAGATTCCCCATTCTCATCGGACAATAACATGGTCTCAGAGAACTGCTTTATTGAATCTCAAAAAGCCAATGTTTTCCTCTTTGGTGTTGCGTGTGGGAGAAATAACACATTTTTCTTAAATAGTTTTATGAAACCAGTTAGTGGAACTTATGTAGAGGTGAGCGAAGGATATAGAGGTAAAAACTGGTGGAATGGAACTGAAAGAGGGAATTTCTGGGATGATTGGAGGGAGCCAGACGATAACGAGGATGGAATTGTAGATATACCCTTTAGTGTTGGGGATACAGGGGAAATGGATTTTTATCCACTCGTGTCTCCGCCAAGTATAACTATCTTCCACATCCCGAAATCACTTGTAAATCCGTTAGTTCCCCTTTCCCTGGAAGTAAGAGTGTTAGCCAGCAAATATAACATTTCTAAAGTGATGTGCTACTACAGAGGAAATTGTGATTGGAATGAAAAAGAGTTAATTATAATATCTGGATCCTACATAGATGGAACATACATGTGCACTATTCATTTGGAAAACCTTTCCCTCCTCTCCTACTACTTTCTTGCTGTAGATGAAGGAGGCTGCATTGAGACCTCTCAAGTTTTTGAAAGTAAAATTATGTCTCGCTCCTCTTTTCCTCTAAATCTATCAGCGCTTGGAGGTGCAGATTCTCTCCTGCTGCGATGGGACCCACCAACTTATACAGGTTTTTCCACCGTGCTTTGTTACAACATCTATCGTGGACTTAGCATGGAAAACAAAACGCTCATTGCTACGGTTGATGCCAACACCACAACCTTTGTTGACACCAATGTCACACCTGGCCTTACTTACTACTACCATGTCACAGCCGTAAACGCAATTGGCGAAAGCGAGCCAAGCAATACGGTTTGTGTTACTGTGCCTCTAGCAAAACTGACTGCAAAAATTCTTGTGGCAAAGAGCAATCTTCGCTCTGGCGAGGAAATTGAGACAAGAGTGGTTGTTGCTGATGCAGAGACTGGAGAGCCGGTGGAGAACGCAACTGTTACTCTTTCCACACAATTGCCAGGTAAGTTTGAGAGCCAGGCAGGGCAAACAGATGAAAATGGAACATTTACAACAAAATTTGTTGCTGGGAATGTAAATGCCAGTGTCTTTGGGAAACTGGTTGCGAACATAAGTGCTGAGCATTACGAGAATGCAACAACAAGTATTTTGCTTGGAATTCTGCCAGGAGAAATGAAAATAAGCGTGGAGATTGATAAAACAGCGGTAAAAGTTGGTGAGAATTTTACTGTGGTTGTTAGTGTGAAGGATGAGAATGGGGATTGTGTGGAGGACGCAAGTGTGGAGATTCTGGTTGGTCAAGATGGAGCAGTTGCTGGCGAATATCAAAAGTTTACGAATGCTGAGGGAAGAGCAGTGTTTACTTTTTCTGCATTAAAAGAGGGAAATCTCGTGTTCCAGGTGGTTGCAAAAAAGGAGGGCTATGCTGAGGCAAGATCTGGAGTTGGTGTTTGGATTAAGGCAGTGCCAGAGCAAGGAATTGATTTCGGAATACCATTTGCATTGCTTCTAATTGCAATTTTAATTGTAGGGATATGGGAAGAGAGGAAAGGGAGGCAGAAAATCTCTTCTAATTAAGAGAGGGAAATAAGGGCAACACATAGACCGCACGAAAAGTGGGTAGGTGCGGGGAACCCTTTTGCTCGCTAACGCTCGCAAAAGCGTTCACGGAAAAAATGGACAGGTTCGGGGATACTGAAGGTATCCCCTTGAGGCAGGTTACCGTAAGGGTGCCAACCCTCGTGGTACCGTAGGGTGCAACCCCGTTAGGAAGTTATTTATCCCCTCAATTAATAGCATATTCAATGGACGATTACATTCGCTCTGTTGTGCCCACTGACTCCTTATTTGAGTTATCAGCTAGCAAGCCAACAAATTACAACATGCGATGTGTAATCTGCAAGGGGTCAAGGATGCTCTGCGGCAAGGCTAGCTGCCCAATTCTGATGAAATTCTATGTGAAGAGTAAAACTTTCAAGCTCCTAGATTCCAACCAGATTTATGGCTCAACGCCTCCAGGTGCTTTCATCGGAAGAATGGGCTATCCATATGTGTATGTAGGCCCGCTTGTGCCACCCATCACCGGGGACACCACAGTTTTGGATACACCAGAAATGTGGACGAACAGAACAATGGAGGAGATTGTGGATTTCAGATTCAAGCTTGTGCGTGGCAAGCATTATGTGAAAGTGACGGACATTGAGAAAAACAAGATTGTTTTGTTAACAAGAGAACTTGCACTGGCAGATGCACCAACTGGAATTGAAGCAAAATTCACTAAAAAGCCAGGTGGAGACATTGTTCTGGATGACGATGTGCAACCGTTTGGACCCAGTGCCCCGCTCGAGAAAATTGATGTGGAGAACTACAAGATAGACAGGAGAATTGAAAAGGCCTACTATGATACAGACATGAAAGCAAAGGATGCAGTGCTTGAAACCTACAGGGCTGGTGTGCTTGTTTCTAAAATCCAGAGGGCTTTCAGTGTTGGTGCCTTTGGACAGGGAAAACTCAGGAAATTTGTGCCGACACGCTGGAGCATCACTGCTGTGGATTCAATTCTCGGACTTGAACTTCTGAAGAAAACAAAAACATTCCCTCAAATCGGGGAATATCTCATTTTCGAACACAAGCAACTGGATAACATCTGGGAAATCCTGATGACCCCCACAGAGTGGTGCTATGAACTGATAGAGGCCTGGTATCCAAAGACCGTGTGGAATCCCACTGGTAACACAATTGCAATCTTCTCAAGTGCTGAATTTTTTGAAGGCAGGAAGGAGTACGCAGAGATTGGTGGCTGCTACTATGCTGCACGACTTGCCGTGAATGAAAAACTACATGAGATGCAGAGACAGGCAGGTGTTGTAATCATGCGAGAGGCTCATCCTGGCTACATAATGCCAGTTGGTGTTTGGAATGTGCGAGAGGCCGTGAGAGCTGCACTTAAAAATCCGCCAAAGAAATTCAACACACTGCAGGAGGCATTGGATTATGCTGGTTCCAAACTTGCCATCCCAATGAAAAGATGGATAAAGGAGAGTGCTGTACTCAAATATCTGTTGCTCCAGAAAAGATTGGATGAGTATGTGAGGGAAGAGAAAGAATAGTGGGAAGGAATATATATTCGCCCACTCTAACTTACTGTAGGTGATGTGATGTCGGAGACCAAGACGAAAATTTGTGTGAGCAACACAGGAGAATACTACCCCGCACCTTATTCTGACGAGAAGGAATTTGAGAAAGATGTGTTGGCAAATGCAAAACATATTTTTGGAGAGGAAGTTTGGGTGATTGAGAAAGCAAAAATGAAAACTTTCCTTGATAGAAAAGCAATTCCAGATGGTTTTTTGTTTTTTCTCCACAAAAAGTCCTGGGCAATTCTGGAAATAGAGCTAGCACATCATGACCTTTATGACCACATAATTAAACAAATCAATAAGTTTGAGGATGCTATAAAAAATTCCCAAACAATTGAAGCCATCAGAGAGCATTGTTATGAGGAAATAATGGAAAAATCAAAGTTTGTGGATGTAAAGCTAGATTTCTTGGGCAGACAAGATCTCCACAAACTCATTTCTGATATTGTAAAAAATAAACCGACCATTATTGTAGTGATTGATGAAAACACAGAAGATATAAGGAAGACACTTGAGGAGAGGGTTGATGTATTGCTGGAATTTAAAAAATATCTTAATGAGCAGAAGGACGCAATTTTCGTTTTTGACACAATTAGAGAAGATGTAACTAAAGGGGCAGTGAAGAAAATAGAAGAGAGGGAGAGAGGTAAGGGAGGCGACGGAAAAAGGAGCAAATATACTCCTTTCTGGGAGGAAAAAATGTCTGAAATTCTTGGACTTATAGACGAAGCCTACCAGAAAGGGGAATCACATGAGATTGATGTGTCAGAGCTTTTGAAATTCGGTGAGAGACAACGCAAGGACTGGGTGGGTAGTGCTCGCTTTCAAAAGGGATTGATTGGAATTTCCTACCGAGCCAATCTCAAATCCCATCTGAAGGCTCTCGTGGACATTCTTATTCATAAAGTACCTGAGCAATATGAAGGAATCCGTTGGAAGGTCAGCATCTCATGGAGAAACTGGAAACTTCTCCTCAAAATCGAAAAAGTTAGACCATAACTTTTCTAATGAAGCCGCAGAAACTCTTAATACCTACCTAAACTATTATACTTTGATGATAGTTTCAATTGACCTTGGGAAGTTGATTGCACCATTGATCAGCACCAGACAGGCAGCCAAAATAGTTGAGGAAAAAGCGATTGAGAGTGGAAGTTCAGAGATACTCATTGACTTCAAAAATGTGGATTTTATTTCAAGGTCATTCGCATGCGCCCTTCTGAAAATGAAAAAAAATCTAGAAATGAGAAAATTCACTATTAAGTTTCTCAACATGAATAATGATGTGGAACAGATGATTAGAATAGCTGAAGAACATATAGCAAATCCGCCGAAGAAAGAAAGCGTTTCTATAATTAAAGATGATATGATACTGAAATCGGTAAAATCGTGATTGAATGAAGGAAGTTATTGTTTATGGCTCCTTCTCAGACGACCTTCTGGAGCATCTGCGGAGTTTCGTCTCTGCTTTTTCGGGTGTTTCTTCCTCTTCTCAAGTGAAATTCAATTTACAGAATTGCAGTTGGATACAACCACTCCTTTTAGTTCCACTTGCTGCTCATATTTCTAAGACGGGGAGTGAATGGACGGAGCCGTTTGACGAGAAAGTTAGGGGTTATCTTTCTTCTATTGGATTCCCAAACGGCACACAGCGTATTCAGGAGAGAAAATCCTATTTTCCACTTACTGCCATAGATACTAACATAGAGTTGGTGGAGTTCGAGAATAAACAAAAATTATTTCTGGATTTGATTTGTAAAAAAGTGCCTGAACGTTATAAAAACGCAATAAGATTTTCATTTTCAGAACTAACTACAAATGTATTGGAACACAGCCACTCCGGCAGAGAATATCTATTTGCACAGGAATACCAAAAGAAAGGTTTCATGGACATTTGCATTCTTGATACTGGAAGAGGATTTGCGAGATGCTACAAAGAGGAAAGGAGTTGGGAGCTTTCTGATGAGGAAGCAATTGAAAAAGCAGTAGAAGGTTACTCTTCAAAGCATCTGGAGGGAGAAAGAGGTTATGGTCTTAGGAAGTCCATAGAAATAGTCAGGGATGGACTTGACGGTGAGTTTATCCTTGTAACTGGAAGCGCAATCCTCTATGTCCACCAGAATAAGAAGACATTGATCAACGCACCTAAATTTTACTGGCAAGGCGTAATAGCCCTTTTTAGAATCCCTACTATCGAAAGAGTGCCCTTCAATCTCTATGATTTCCTCAGATAATTGTGTTTCACACGCTGTTTGTGTCTATTGCAACTTCCCCACAAAACCTATATCTTCTCCCACAATTCACTTCCCGATGCCTAAACTCACGCCAATCATGGAGCAGTATTTCCGAATAAAAAGCCAGTATAAAGATGCTATTCTTTTTTACCGCATTGGCGATTTCTATGAAACATTTGATGAGGACGCAAAGATTGTTTCAAAAGAACTGGAAATTGTGCTTACCTCCAGACAGAAAGATGAGGATGGAAACAGAATTCCGCTCGCAGGTGTGCCCTACCATGCAGTGGAGCAATACCTGGCAAAACTTGTGAAGAAGGGTTACACAGTGGCCATCTGCGAACAGGTAGAAGACCCGAAGTTGGCAAAGGGGATTGTTAAGCGTGAGGTTGTTCGTGTAGTCACACCGGGCACTGCAATGGAAAACACAATTCTGGATGCGAGGGCAAACAACTACATCTGCAGCATTTACATGAAGGAACAACATGCAGCAATGGCTTTCGCTGACCTCTCTACTGCAGAATTCTTCCTTCTCCAGTTTGAGGAAAAAACAGATTATCAGAACACTCGAAACGAACTTTTGCGCTACCTTCCTGCAGAATGCATTTTGCCAGATTTCATGCTTGAACTGGAAAAACTTGCCAGCGAGCTAAAATTAAACGCAGTTTGCAAACGCAGACATTTCCCAGAAAAAGAGACAGCAATAACCCTTGTTAAAAACCAATTTGGTGATGCAATACCAGAAAAGAATCTCGGCGAGGCAAGTGTTTGTGCTGCAGGGGCATTGCTAGAGTATCTTGCAGAAACACAGAAGACCACCAGATTACCGTTCAGTGAATTACGGCTGATAAACCGTCAGAAAACAATGATTCTGGATTCCACAACCCTCAGAAATCTGGAGTTAGTGAGAAACATAAGGGACGGAAGTCCAAAAGGAACACTGTTTGAAACTCTGGATGCAACGGTTACTCCACTTGGCTCTCGTCTGCTTAAAAAATTCCTGCTTGCACCGTTGGTAGACCTGAATGAAATCAATGCACGACTGGATGCTGTGGAATTCTTTGTGAAAAATTCCTTTGTGAGGTACGAGTTGCGAGAACTTCTGAAGGAGATTCAAGACCTGGAGAGAATTACAACTAGGATTTCCTGCAATAGATGCAACCCCAGAGACCTAATAGGACTCAAAAACACGCTAAAGGTGATTCCAAAAATTCGTGGACTGATAGAAAAAGAAAAACTGCCAGAACTGGTTGCACAGTTGCTGGAGGACCTTCAACCACTGGGGGAGATTGTGGAACTGATTGAGAAAGGAATTGTAGAGGACCCACCAGTTCTTGTTAAAGACGGTGGGATTATAAAAAACGGGTTCTCAAAAGATGTTGATGAATTACGGGATGCGTTAAGTCACAGCAAAAACTGGATTGCAGAACTGGAGGCAAAAGAGAGGGAGCGCACTGGGATAAAAAATCTTCGGATTGGGTATAACTCCGTGTTTGGTTACTATATTGAAGTCACAAAGTCATATCTCTCAAAGGTTCCAGCCGATTACATAAGAAAGCAAACCCTGGCAAATGCCGAGCGATACATCACCCAGGAATTGAAGGAAAAGGAGAGTTTGATTCTGAATGCGGATGAGAAGCTGAAGGCATTAGAGTATCAGTTATTTGAAGAGATACGGACAAAAATTGCAACACACACGCAAACCCTGCTTAAAATTGCAGGCTCCATTGCAATGCTGGATGTCTTTTCAGGGCTTGCTGAAGTTGCCGTCTCCTCTAATTACACACGCCCAAAATGGAATACGAACAAAGAAATTTACATGAAGGACTTGAGGCATGCTGTGGTGGAACGCACATTGCCAGATTTTATACCCAACGATGTGAACATTGATGAAAAGGCAAGAACAATCATAATTACAGGCCCAAACATGGCTGGTAAATCCACATACATGCGACAGATTGCAATTGCAATGCTCATGGCCCAGATTGGTTCATTTGTGCCTGCAAGCTATGCAAACCTCTCAATTGTGGATAGAATTTTTACCAGGGTGGGTGCCTATGACGACCTGGCAATGGGGCAGAGCACCTTCATGGTTGAGATGCTGGAAGTTGCAAACATTCTGAAAAATGCAACCTCTGATTCACTTATAATTCTTGATGAAATTGGAAGGGGCACAAGCACATTTGATGGAATGAGCTTGGCATGGGCTGTGCTGGAATACATTCACACAAAAATCAAGGCGAGAACCTTGTTTGCAACGCATTATCACCAGTTAACGGAAATTGCAGACCTATATCAAGGTATCCAGAATGTTCATATTGCAGTGAAGGAAGCAAATGGTGATGTGGTATTCCTTCGAAAAGTTATTCCTGGTGCAACGGACAAAAGTTATGGCATCTATGTTGCTAAAATTGCTGGTGTGCCTGAAGGCGTGGTGAACAAGGCAAGGGAGATTCTCAAGAAAATGGAGGAGGTGGAACTGAGTGTGCAGAACCCTGAGAAGGCAAGGAAACGACAGCCAAGATATACACAAATGCTGCTCATAGACACACCCGCTCCAAAGCATCCAGTTATGCTGGAACTGGAAAAAACAGACCCAAACACTATCACTCCATTAGATGCTCTTAATCTTCTGGTAAAACTCAAAAAAATGTTGGAAAGTTAAGCAAAAAAGTTTTAAATTACCACTTAAACCCGTTCTTTCTCTCATAGAACACCAGAAACACGCAACAGCAAAAGAGCACTGGGCCGAGGATACAGAAAAAGAGATAAGAAAAAATAAGAATTATCTGTGTGATATTTCCAAGATAACAGAATAGGAGGGCTGCGGTGAATGTGGTAAATATGAAAATTACAAAATCTGCATGGGAAAAATGGGCACTAGTTAATTTTACAAATCTAACCTCATTCTCACTGATTGTAAGAGCCAGCAATAGTATAACGAAGGCATAAACCCCCAGAACAGAAATGTAAGGCACGAGAGAGTTTGGAATTCGCTCTGGCAAAAGGAATAAGAAAGAAACAGCATAAAGGGAAATGATGTAAAGGGACAACAGGTAAAACCATTTCCTAGGAAACAGAAACGCACGCACATCCTTCCCCCTTGCAAGTAAATAAAACACCACTACAACCAGAATGGTACCTAGAAACGAAAGTGCAACCCAATTTGGGTTCAGACCATTGCCATTTGCCACAAATGCACCCATTAACACGGAAAATCCTGTGAGAATAATAGTCCTTCTTCGTGTTTTTTGCATGACCATCTCATGTTCCCAAATTACCAAACCAGTCAAACTCTCAAATACAATCACAGGGACAAGGAAAGACATTACAGGGTGCCAGAAAAAAACCAGGATAAGGGTTTCTGGCATTGCAAGTCCTGCAAAGGTTCCAAACCCAGGCCCGGTTTGATCAAAATATCCACACCAGAGCACCTTCGTTACCCAGGATTCATAGAGTGAAAAGAGAACGCCAAAAAGGTAAAGATGACAGACCTTGAATTTTTTCCAAACTAATGCCAGATAAAGAAAGATGCACACGTGGGTTGTGTAAAGCGGAAAGGTGAACAGCCAGCCAAGCGGATCTAAAAACCAAGCTCTAGATGCACCCGAATAAATTTCAGCGAATAGCATTGAAAGGGAACCGATGAACAGAAATGGGAACAATCTTCGCATGCAAGGTGGAGGAGGTTATGTTATTTATTTCTATCATTCTCAGATGTTCTGCATCTCTGGCAACTCCACCGAAACTATAATATAAAAGTTTTCTTCTTTCAGTAATGCCGCTCCCGTAGTGTAGTGGTCAATCATTTCGGCCTTTCGAGGAACCCTTTTCAGGGTGCTTCGCACCCCGAAAAGCGTTCACGGAAAAAGTGGGCAGGTTCGGGGATACCGAAGGTATCCCCTTAATGCGGGTACCGTAGGGTGCCAACCTCGTGGCACAGGTACCGTAGGGCGTAGCCCCGCCCGAAAAGCGTTCACGGAAAAGGGGGTTACCGTAAGGGGGTGAAACCCACTCGCCCGAAAAGGTTTCATCCAAAAAATGGTAAGACCCAAAATGGGCGGGTTCGGGGAACCCTTTTGCTCGCTAACGCTCGCAAAAGCGTTCACGGAAAAAAATGGCAAAAGGGTAAGTTCGGGGATGCTGAAAGCATCCCCTTGACGCGGGTTAGCGTAAGGGTGCCAACCCTCGGGGGTTACCGTAAGGGGCGCAGCCCCTCGTGGTACCGTAGGGTGCAACCCCGTCCGTAAGGGGGCGAAACCCCATCGTTCCATAGAAAGCCGGAGACGCGGGTTCAAATCCCGCCGGGAGCACCAAATCTTTTTAATATCACTTATGAGATTTCCAATACATGGGGAACTTGATTCTCACTTACATAGCTTATGGTACGATCTATCTAACGATTTCTGTGATTCTGGCAATTGTAATTCATAGGGGATACTTGGCAAATCCAAAGCGACGAGAGAACAAATATTTCCTGCTGCTCTGCATGGGTGGACTCATTTGGTGTTTGGGAGAGGCGGGATACTGGTATTCTGAAAAAATGGAGATGGTGCTTGCCTTTTATCACTTCAAGTACATCGGCATGATTCTTACTGGCCCATCCTTCTTTTTGCTTGCGAATGCAGTTCCAATCTGGCGAAATATATTAAACAAAAAGTGGGTGATATATTTCTGTGCTGGTTTTGTTCTCGTTTTTCAGATCATTTCTCAAACAAATCCGATAACCCACTGGTATTTTTCTGATTATTTCGAAGTACAAGGCTTACCTGGTAAATATGATTCATACTGGACCCCTCTTGGTTGGCTTTACTGTGCGATTGCCTACTCATTCCTTATTATTGGATTTATTTCACTTTTAGTTTCGATAAAACAGGCAAGGACAAAGATAGAAAAGGACCAAGCAAAGATTCTGCACGTGGCGGTGATAATTCCATTCGTTGGTAACATTGTTGTGCTTCTTACAGGTATGCTCCCCAGCCCCTCCTCTCTCTCTGTGGGAATCAGCGCGATCCTGTTTGGTTATGCAATAACAAAATACAAGTTAATGGTACTCACACCCACACTTGAAACAAAAGATGGTGTTAAAGAACTACCTGTAAAAATAGAGAGAGGGTACAACTATATAATTGTAGATGACTATAATTTTTCCGGTTACAGTGTCTTACGATTTCTTTCAACAGAAAAACCAGGATTGTGTGTGACTGGTAAGGCGCCAGCATCTGTCCGTGCCAATTTTAGAATCGAAAAACTACCTGTAATATGGGTTACAGAAGTTGAAACTAAAGAGGAACAGGCAATGAACCCCGCACGATTGGATTTTGAGATAACACAAAGTATAATCAACTTCATGCGGGAAAATCCTGGCTCGACAGTGTTCATAGATGACATAGAATATCTCTCTGTTAAATGTGGCTTTGAGCCCGTATCCCATTTTCTGAAAGATGTTGCAGATGTTGCTGCCACAACTTCCTCTACGCTTTTGGTGCAAATGCGTCCCTCCTTTTTTGACGAAGAAAAGCAAAAAATGCTCACCTCCATGTTTGATAAGGTACTAGAACCTCCAAAAATGGATTGGAAAAACGAGTTGATGATCACTCACTTATATTATAGAAAAGATAACACACTTGAGCAGATCGCAAAATCAATTCCTGTAGGAGAAAAAACACTTGTCATTACTAGAACACATCCGAAAAAGCTTGAAAAATTTTTTGATAATGCCGATTATTACTGGATTACTGATCTTGATATCACAGATGTAAAAACGATTCGCCCTGACGCAATAGATACTGACTTCATTCTCACAATCAAGAATGCCATCACTGGCGGTACCAAGTACATCGTGATTGACGGTTGTGATGTTGTCAAGATAAAGGTGAGCGTTGAGAAATACATTGGTTTCGTGAAAGACATTACAGATTTGGCACATAAATACAAGATAAAGCTGTACTGTGTAGTTGAAGTGAGTGATGTAAAAGAGAATGTAGTTATCTGCAACAGGTTTGATGTAGTAGTGCGTTAAAACTTGTGGCAGTTTGGGTTCAATTGGGCAAGACCTTCACACCCTCTGTAGAACTTTTCCGAAACCAATAATAACAATGAAGAGATATAGGGGCGATGCATATCAAGACAACCTGGTTTGGAATTTTTGTGCTGGCTGACGGAAAGGTGGTAAAATACAAACTGTTTCCGAAAAACCCTGAAAAGATTGCGCAAAAACTTTTGGAAATTAGCAACGGAAGATTACTACCCGAGGAGAGGATTTTCGCATCTGAATTTGAAAACCTGACAACATCTGACATGCGAATCGCCCGTTTGGGTATTTCCTACCAGCCAGACACCATAGAAATCTCGCCTGAAAAATACGGTTACGAAAAGGAACTTCTCCGAATCGCCACCATTGAAATGGCTAAAATAAAAATGAGACATACTGAAAAGGATGTCCAGATTATTCAGAGGGTTAGAACGCTGGAAATGCTGATTCGTGTTGAAAACATGGTTTTTGACCTGTTCTGTGACTGGTATGCCCACCATTTTCCAGAACTGGAGGGGCTTGTGAACAGAGAGAAGATGGCGCAACTCGTTGCTGAGCATGGACATAGACGCAAAATTGTAGAAAGCATAGGACTAGAGATTGAATCCGCAGGTGGAGAATTAGAAGAGAGAGACCTACGTGATATTCAGAAACTAGCTGAACTCGTCGTTGAAATCCAGAAAACGAAGGAAACACTTTCAAAGAACCTAGAAAAAGCAATGGAAGAACATGCACCTGAACTATCAAAGACTGCGGGACACATGGTTGGTGCTAAATTAATAGAGAAAACTGGAAGTTTGAAAAAACTAGCGATGCTCCCCTCGAGCACAATTCAAATTCTTGGTGCTGAGAAAGCTTTCTTCAGATACCTCAGAAAACGGGGAAAGATGCCTAAGCACGGGCTGATATACCAGCATCCTTCTATAAAGCAATGTGCGAGGTCTGAACGTGGAAAATGTGCCAGGACACTGGCAGCTAAAATCGCAATTGCGGCAAGAAAAGATGCATTTAGAAAGCAGGAAGAACGAAAGGAGTGCAGCCCTGATGAAATGGAGTAGGAACTCTTCAGAGAGAAGGAGTTTTCTTTCCTTCGTACTCTCCCTTTTAGTGGGCATAATTATCCTTAGATATGCCCTTGCTGAAAGCACTGGCTTTACCGCAATTCTTCTCCTTTTTCTCTCGGTCGCAATCATCCTCATCAGCATTCTGTATTTCTTCTTTCCCAATCTTAGTAGAACGGGAGTAAAGTACGAGTGCAATAAGTGTGGAAAATTGACGACTGAAACCTTCCATGGGATGTGTGAGAATTGCTACAGGACATACTATGCAGATGCAAACAGGTTTGTTAAAAAGGTGTGAAAGATGCATACCTTCATAGAAGAGAATGAAAAAGGGGTTTTGCTTCGCGTTCATGTGGTCCCCAACTCAGATGCGAACAGAATTGCCGGCTATGACCATTGGAGAAAAGCACTTAAAGTCCATGTGACTGCACCTGCTACAGAAAATCGTGCAAATTCTTGTCTTGTGGAGTTTCTGGCAGAATTTTTTGATGTGGCTGAACGAAATATAGAGCTTGTGTCTGGGCATCATTCAAGGGAAAAGATTGTAAGTATATTGGGAATTACCAAAAAATCTGTAGAGGAGCGTATCAAGAATGCTGGAAACAAAAAAGCTTGAGTTACTGACAAGATACATTGAGGAATTAATTGAGGAAAATCTTACCCAACCCATAATTGTAGAAGGCGAGACCGATAAAAATGCTCTCAGAGAACTCGGGCTCATTGGTGAAATTCTTGTACTGAATGCGGGCATCCCACTCCTTGCATTTGTCGAAGTTACTGCAAAAACGCATAAGAGTGTAATTCTTCTTCTGGATTGGGACAGAAAAGGGTTCAGCCTCACGATTCAACTATCAAAACTTTTTGTGGCCAATGATGTAAGCGTGAATCTGACATACTGGAAGAGATTCAAGGATATAGTGTCAAAGGATGTGAAGGATGTGGAGAGCTTGCCGACTGTAATTAAAAGGATTACAGAAAAGACGATAAAGAACTGTATTTAATTTTTTACAGACACCTGGCACATTTACATCACGAGCTCTCTTGCTCCTTGTCATGCCTCCTTGGTTTTCGTAGGAGGTGATCCATCTGCAGGTTCCCCTACAGATACCTTGTTACGACTTAACCCCTCTCGCTGAGCTCAAGTTCGAGCGTACCAAAATGACACACCCTCACTTGAACCCAACTCGATTGGTTTGACGGGCGGTGTGTGCAAGGAGCAGGGGCATATTCACCGCGGGATGTTGACCCGCGATTACTACGGAATCCATCTTCATGAGGGCGAATTACAGCCCTCAATCCGAACTACGATCGGGTTTCTGGATTGCCTCCCCCTCTCGGGTTTGAATCCCATTGTCCCGACCTTTGTAGCGCGCGTGTTGCCCAGGGGATTCGGGGCATACTGACCTACCGTAGACCTCACCTTCCTCTGGCTTAGCGCCAGCGGTCCCCTTAATGTGCTCCCTTCCCGGAAGAAGGGGTGGCAATTAAGGGCGAGGGTCTCGTTCGTTATCTGACTTAACAGAACGCCCTACGGTACGAACTGACGACGGCCATGCACCACCTCTCGGACAATCAGGTAAGGTCGTCAGCCTGACCTTCATACGTCCGTCGCCCCTGGTGAGTTTTTCGGCGTTGAATCCAATTAAACCGTACGCTACTCCCGTTGCGGTGCTCCCCCGCCAATTCCTTTAAGTTTCGGCCTTGCGGCTGTACTCCCCAAGCGGCGGACTTAACAACTTCTCTCCGGCACTGGGTATCCTCGTGGGACACCCAACACCAAGTCCGCAGCGTTTACACCCTGGACTACCGGGGTTTTTAGGAACCCAGCCTTTTTGCTGGTTTCTTTCCATGAACGCTTTCTTTGCCAGCACAAAGAAAGGGTTCTATCTAATCCCGTTTGCGCCCCAGGGCTTCGTCCCTCACCGTCGGATTCGTTCTAGCGGAACGCCTTCGCCACCGGTGGTCCCCCCAGGATTACAGGATTTTACCCCTACCCCAGGAGTTCCTTCCGCCTCTCCCGATCCCAAGCCTGGCAGTCTCCACGGACTTCGGACAGTTAAGCTGCCCGATTTACCCATGGATTTACCAGACCGGCTACGGACTCTTTAGGCTCAATAATAACGAGCACCACTCGGGCCGCGGGTATTACCGCGGCGGCTTGTGCCGAACAAGTTCGGCAACTCTCAAAGTTCACCGAACTTTTCGATGGCACCCGTCTTACCCGGCCCTTACTCCTCCTGCTTTTTAGGCAGGAGAACAGCCAACGCAAAGCGTTGGCACTCGGAGTTGCCTCATCGCTGTTGCCAGCATTGTGAAAGTTTCGCGCCTGCTGCACCCCGTAGGACCTGGATTCGTGTCTCAGAATCCATCTCCGGGCTCCTTCTCTCAAAGCCCGTACCCGTCGAAGGCTAGTGGGTCCGTTACACCCACTACAACCTGATAGGCCGCAGACTCATCCTGTGGCGCCGGAGCTTTCGTGATTCAAGCATTCCAGCATAGAATCACTATGGGGTATTATCCTCAGTTTCCCGAGGTTATCCCCCACCACAGGGTAGATTATCCGCGTGTTACTGAGCCGTGCGCCGGGTCTCCTCTTGCGAGGTGCCCTCGACTCGCATGGCTTAGTCCAACTCCGATAGCGGTGCCCGACGGCAGGATCAACCGGAGTTACCGGCGTTCTGCACGTTAATATTGAGCATTTGCTGGGGACATAACAAGGAATGGCGACAGAGAGCCCATGTCCCTGCTGTACCAGATGCCTGTGTCAGATCTAAGAGTGCCAGAGCATACCCTCTGGGGTTCTTAAATCTCCATTTAATCACCGACTGGTTTGCAGTCGGCCTCACAAGTGAGTGTTGCAGTTACTGAAGCATGGTGTTCATACTATCACACCATTCGCCGTTTTAACTGCAATTATATTCTTATACGCAGGTTGTATTTAAATCTTACTTCTTGTCCATGACTTCGGAAAGTTCATAGAAAGTTTGAATAGAAAAAAATCCATCCCCGCTCTAAAATCAACCAGAGGGGATGGAATGTCAACACAACAAGTCCATATATCGTCCGAACTAAAAAAATATATC
>JAVZCK010000025.1 GCA_038874435.1 Thermoplasmata archaeon | reverse complement strand
TTAGAAAAGAGAGGGTGTCCCATCTTGCTCCAAATGGGACACACTGCGAATGCTTCCTTTCTACCCAAGGAGGTTTTTATATGCCACTCCCAAATAAAGATTTGTAATGGCTATTCTTTATGACCCGAAGATAGATGGGGAATGGGAGACTTGCAAGATAAATTGAAAAATATAAATAAAGATAAATAGTATGAAGCCATACTGGATTTGTGGTGAATTGAATGAAGATTGCATACAAGATAATTATAGTGCTTCTTGTGATGTCTCTATTGCCAGCGCTGATTATTGGTTATGCAGCCAGCACCTCGATGGAAGAAATGAGAAATTCGGCTAAGGCTAAAAGCGGTGAGAGCCTGATGAATGCTGAGAAGGTAAAACTTGTTCAGATGACAAAAGACAAGGCAGAATCGTTAAACAACTTTCTTCTTGAGCATTACAAAGCAACTGTGGCAATCAGGAATTACTGGGAATTTATAAACGGTAATTATTCTGAGTTTGAAGATGCCTATACTCATGATTACTACCCTGACAAGAATCACACGGGCTTACCTGGTTATGGCTATATTCATCCTGACTATGGTGCATATGCAGATTATGACGACAGAGTTCAAACTGACCCCTGGGCACCCCGCTGGGTGGTGAACCGCTCTCTTACAGATTCCTCATATGCAGCAGAAATATCCATGCAACTCCACAAGGCGATGCTGTTTGAACCTCTCTTTGTCTCCACATGGCAGGCACACAATGATTCTACAGACCTCGTGTGGCTTGTTTTTGACTCTGGAGTCACAAATGTCTATCCACCTTACAATTATCTTGAACTAATACCACAAAATCCTGAGATAATTGATGCAAACGAGAGCGAGGAGGACTATGTACGTCTCCTTAACCCAGAGAACAATCCAGACAGAAACATACTCTGGCTCAGCCCATATCTGGACCTCTCCAAGCGAATATGGATGACAAGTTGTATCACTCCTCTATACGATAACGATACTTTTGTTGGCACTGCTGGATTGGATATTTTACTTTCAACCCTTACCAACGCTGTTCTCAAAGTCAGTGCGGGCAAGACAGGTTATGCATTCCTGATGGATGCAAATGGAGTTGTTGTCGCCATGCCCCAGCAAGGGATTGATGACCTGACATGGGATACTATGCACAAAAAAGCCCTTATGGAAATCCTGAAACCTGCAGAAGCGCAGAACTGGACGGAGGAGATGGAGGAAGCAATCTACAAAAATCCCATGAACAAAAACCCGAACGGAGAACTTAAGGATATTTTCGAATCCATGCTCATACGCAAGTCGGGGATCGCACAAACCACCTTGTCTGGCAGAGACAAATTCATAGCATATGCTCCAATAAACAACACAGGTTGGAGTATCGGGATTGTTGTGCCCATAGATGAGGTCACTGCCCCTGCAGAGGAAGTGTCCCGTGCCATAGTAGAGGTGTTCACTGCTGTCTTTGGACTGGTATTTTTTGTTGTTTTGGTAACTTGCATTGTTGCAGGTGTATCTCTCGGCTACCACATTACTGGACCGATTCGACGCCTTACTGCAATGACTAGAAAGGTGAGTATGGGTGAGGACATAGATAAAGAAATTGAGGTAAAAACCAAGGATGAAATTGGTGAGTTAGGAGAAAACTTTAACAGAATGCTGCGGGGCATGAAGGTTGCGGTTCAAATGCTAGAAATGAAAGAAAAAAGTGGCGAGAAGGAAGAAAAACCAAAGGGGTGAATCATGGCTTCTCAAGAGGCGATCTCCATCATTCGTAATTATCTGGTTGAATATGCCGGGCCAATGGGTGGTTTTGTTCTGAAAAAAGCAATGAATGACATGGGCAAGGAAGAAGCATCGTTTCCTCTGGAACTTCTGCCTGCACTGGTGGACCGTGCCCTGAACAATGCGGTTTATGACCCAAAAGCGCGAGAAGAACTAAAGAAACGCATAATGGGAGATTTAAAGAAAGTCATGTAAGCAAGATGCTTTGAATTTTGAACAAAGCTGTCTTACATTTTTTTCCAGACCACTGCATCTGCATTTGTATTTATGCTTTCGGAAAAACCTCCTGAGGAATAAAAAGTGCCGACGATGTGATAGCCCTGCTGAGAGTAATTTGCATTTAAGTCCAGGGAGAGAATGTAATCTGCAGTTGGTGTTGTATTGATGCATACAATTTCTGGCTTAAAAGAATGCAGGTAAATGTAGACCTCGTACTGGTGGATACCCTGGAGTGCAATGCTCATCCCATCGTGCCCGTTTTCACGCAGCCATACCAGTGCCTTAATCTCACCTCTTTCTCTTGGAACGCCAATGAGTGGCGTGGTCACCAGCAGAGCCACAATAAATACTGTGAGAAAACTTGTGAGCCAGCCCCTGTTGAATGCACATCTTTTTTCCTTTTCATTCCAGTCCTTTGCATAGTAATTTACCACAAGCCAGATTATGGAAATGTTTGCAGGCATCACATACCTGATTATTAAGAACCAGAAAATTGGATGATGCTCAAAAACCCAGAATGCAGAGGCAAAGAACATTCCAATGAGATAAACCAACCCAATTGAGAGCAAGAGAGCAGAATTTGTTTCCTCAAGTTTTTTCATTTTCCAGAATTCTAGAAGCCAGGGCCAGGCAAGCATGAGGAAAAAAAGGAAGAATAATGGAATTCTAAGAACGAAAACATAAAGAAATTCCCAAGGATAAGAGAAGACATTATACTGAACATAGGCAATGTATTCGCTGGTCTCCCAGGCGGTGAAAAGTGTAAGCAAATTTCCGTCCCAGAAATGGATAAGGTTTCTCACAGCCCAGATTCCCCACAGTGCCAGAAAAACTCCGATACCCAGCATGTAATATTTGCTTCTGAAAACTTTCCAGCGAATGTAGTAAAATCTCCATGTCAAACCACAAATCCCAGCAATTATGAAGAACCAGCCCATGCTGCTCTTGGTCAGATAGGAAAGCCCTGCAAACAAGCCAGCGAGCACAATGTATCTCTCGTCCTTTATCCCCTTCAAAATTGCCCACATTGTGAGAATGAACAAAGCACAGAGCAGATTCTCAGCAAATCCAAGTCCTCCGATGTAAATTGATGCTGGTTCAACTGCCATGATGCTGGCTGCAGCAAGCCCGCATCTTTTTCCCCAGATGTCAGATGTGCAGAAATAGGTTGTGGGAATGAGCAGCAACCCTGAGATTATGGACGCAATTTGGAGAACTTCGACGCTCACACCGAAGAAAAGGAAAAACAGAGATAGGTAAATGGGGTAGAGGGGTGGAAAATGGTGGCTGAATTCTGGATTGCCAGGAATAAAAAAAGAGTTTCCAAGAGGAAGAATAAACTCTCCTTGTTTTAGGAAAGCCTCACCCATTGCCGCATAAACAAATGCATCTGTGCTTGCAGGAATAAACCAGAATGAAAGAATGCGGAGGGCGATACCCGTAGAAATAAAGAACAGAAAAAATTTTGTGGGTATTTCAAATTCTGGGAGCTTCAGTTCAATCCTTTGGCTCATTCTCTTCGAGATGTTCCTCTTCATCGTGATGCTCATGTTCTCCTTCTGGGCAGGCTCTCTCGGCATAGATTTTCTCTTCATACTTCTGCTTGTATTCCTCCAGCTTCTCCATGTACTTTGCCTCATCCTCTTTGTTGTTTGAGGTTTGAGCAATGTAAATCAGTGATTCAAGGGAACGGAACATTCCCTCAAAGTCCTCAACACTTTCTGCCTTCTCTCTTGCCATTTCAAAATTCTCCTTTGCCATACCAAGGTCTTCTTTGCTCAGATAGATGTCACCAAGCAGGTAGTAAATTGCATATTCTCCTACCTCTTCCTTATACTCCTTCAATCTCTCAATCTGGGCAAGGGCATCGTCATACCTCTGAGTGAGGCGACATGCTTCAGCCATCAAACCGATTGTGATACCAACACCCTTCCTGTTGTTTTCCTCTGCGAATCCGTTTTCCATCTCCTTCAGCACAGCAATCGAGACATCATAGTTTCCGCCTTTGGCAAGGGTTATTGCTACAAAAATATGGAAGGCATCTTTGAATTCTTCGGGCATCTGGGCATTTAACTCTGCAATTTTCTCAATTGTGAAGAAAGAGGCATGCTTCTTCAGTGTTTCTTCATTTTCTGCACCGATGAGCATGATGTAGTTGTAAAGATTCTCGTTCTTCTTCATGGTTGCATAGTCAGATAAGACCTTACACTTTCTTATGAACGGGCTAGTGTCTATGTTGTTGTTTTCCCATGTAGCAATCAGAATCATGGCTGCAAGGATTCCTCGTGTTATGTCCTTTGTGCGAATGATGGCGCTCATGAACTGTGCGGTTGCTGCCATCGGAAAATTCCTTGCATTCCTGCTTTCCACAAAAAGGGCATCATAACTCTTCAGCGCTTCTTCCATGTTGTCAGCAAGAAACTGCTCATCTGCTTTTTTTTCCAGCTCAACTAAATCCAATTAATCACCATGCAAGAGAAGGCATCCTAATACTAAATACTTGCTGTTGTGTTAAGTCAATTGCTCTCTCCTTCTGGAGATTTACCTATTTTGACTTTCTGCGACCACGAGCCCTAAATGTGATTCTCAGTAATGGGACGATGCAGAGCAAACTTAACGGAAGCAGTAATCCTGTGCTTTCAATCACAGGTTGAGTGGTGTACACCACAAATATCGTATCAGCGGAGACCACAATTGCATCATTTGTGAGACCGTCTCTGTTCAAATCACACATTGCTGGAGAAATTTCAGCTATGCAACCGGAAACTACGGCGCCTGCAATGGTAAGGTTTTCCATGGAAGAGGCGTTCTTTGCACAGTACCAGAGCAACTCTCCATTGGTTCCGTTGAGGGCAATTGCATAACCAGTGTATCCATTTGCAGAGACCTGACCAGAAATTTGGAGGAAAACATCATTTCTAGAATCCCCACTGATGTCTCCACACTGATATGTGTCTATTTCTAGATGGGTTCCAGAATATGGGGTAATAGCCACATTGTGAAGATACTGGAATATTGTGGCGCCTGTTCTCCCACATATCGCTTTCACATGAATCTGTCTGTTCTCGCCCTGGTTCCCGAGGTCTGTAGTGATAACAAAGTCAGGATAGCCATCAGCATTGAGGTCTGAGAAGGTGGATAGATGGGGGAGAAACATGCCCCAAAAGACATCACTCCAGGAGGCATCTACATTCCAGATTTCGTTTCCATTGACGCCGCTGTGCATTCTCACAGTGCCTGTCTGGTTACCAAGGAAGTTTGGTGTGGTGCAGATTTCTCGAATACCATCGCCATTTACATCATATGGATAAATGTAGCCAAGCAAGATTGTCTGATTTGTTTCATATTTCCACACGGTTGTGTTGACACTCGGGTTTATCAGGGTTATGTTGGCTATGGTCTTTGGTGTTGTGCCCAGGAGCGGGCTAGGATCTAGTGGAATGAGGACAAGGTCCGCCAGACCATCGCCTGTGAAGTCTGTGAAAGTCTGGATTGAGGTCAAACCTGAATAGATGCCAGAGCGAAAAGTATATAGAGAGTTAATAGGAAGACCTGTGAATGTGCTTGTGCAGTCATGTGTAAGCACAGAAACTTTTGCTCCATTACTGCCATGCAAAACCTCCGTGACATTTAAGCTGATGTAGTAGGAGGAAGTGCCACTCAAATCCAGTTTTGCTTTGGAAAGGGCGAGGTCGTTTATTCCATCACCGGTGAAATCCCAGATTCTGCAGTCAGCCACAACTCCAGATGTGAGGTCAGTTCTTGACCATACAGAACCCTTTGTCTGAGTGTCAAAAACCCTGATTTCTGAGTTGTTAAGCACGAGAGTAAAAATTGTCCAGCCAACACCAGATGAAACTACAAATAAGTCAGGATAGCCATTGCCAGAGACATCATTGCTCATCTGCACAAGGTAAGGATTTATCGGTTGCACCGGAAATCTCACGGGTCCAAGGTCGAGAGGTGCAGCCCAGATTGAATTGCCTGTTGCAGGATTTATCACCTGCACTCTGAGATAGTTGTCGTAGTAAGTCAAAATCCCCAAGTAGGATTGCTGTATGGAGTGGTTCATCACGAGCAGAAGTTCACCAATTCCGTCCTGGGAAGGCATCTTTGTGTCAACCGTTTTTGTGAGCGAGTAGTTGAAATTTGCATTTCTGGCTGCAAAGTTTGTGCTGTAAAGCAGACTGCCTGACCTTCCAGAAAAGATGTTCACCCTCACAGCAGTTGTGCCAACCGAGGCGTTTGAAACCACAAAGTCCTTTACGCCATCACTGTTTACATCGTCAATCAGAAACACGAAATCCCTGGCTTTAACGAAGTTATTCACCAGATTCCAGCCCCAAAGCACGACTGGAGTGTTGAAGGAAATCTTGCTTGCGCCGGAGATTGCAGCCACACCGAGCGTGTTTGTTGTGTTGTTGCAGAATCCAACTAAAACCTCAGCTGTACCATCACCGTTAAAGTCCTCAACCAGGGTGAACCAGTGCAATACTGCACTGGCATTTTCGCAGTTCCACACACCTTCAACCAGTCCGCTGAAGATTTCAGTGTATTGTGGAAGGAAGCCAGAGCCGATGATTGGTTGCAAACTACCAACAAAAATCAAATTGGTGCTGTCTTTTCCCTGCCAATTTGTCATTTCTACGGTGTAAGCAGTGATTTTGCCCTCTCCAAATGGCATTTCCAGCTCCAGTTCACCTCCTGCACAGGCAATATTTAAACATTCACTCAGCACATAGTTTTCACTCCAGCCCACACTTAAAATATCTTTTTCCATCACTTTCTTGCTGATTACCTCTCCGAGTTTACCCACAATCTGGATTGAATATTCCCTTCCAATTCCTGGTAATGTGAAGTTTATGTAAGCATAATCGCAAGTGTCAATCGCTTCAACAACTGAAGGTGTGCCACCACCTCCACTTCCTGCCTGGCCTTTGTATATCTGTGTAAGACCTGCAAGCACTTTGTCGCCATTCACCTTTGCATAGAAATAGAGTGCGTTCTCATTCTCCGTGTGCTTGGTTGCTGTCAGGTCTATGTTTAGATTTTGAGGGAGGATTCCAGGTTGCATTGCAACATCGTTCAAAGCATCAGAGTGCTGAGAGATGTTTTGCCAGTCAGCAAATGCGCCATCAATTATTATTCTATCTGGGGTTCCAACATAGACTGCTCTCGGATTTCCATGCACCATCATGGTGCCTTCTGCAGTTGCCTTTTCTATTTTCAGCCCAACTGAATTGTTTTTAATCCCGCTGACATTGCACACTATTCTGAAGAACTGAGACAAATCAGGGCTTATGTTCCTCGCAATTGAAATTTCCAGTTTATCTGCTCCTGCCTCAAGAACGCCTGCAGAGACCTCAGTGTTTCCCTCTCCCAGTATTTTGAAGTTGAGTGTGCCATTGTATGCACCCAGCCGTTTAACAGTTATGGTATGAAGGGTTGTGGGTTTTCCATACGCTTTTGCAGTAAATGTAAGCAATTCCGCATCCTGCGTTGCCTCTATGATCTCTTCTCCTCTTCCTGCCTGGACAATTTCAAGTCCCTGCATTTTGTTGGAGACAGGAATAACACTCTTGCCAGTTTTTCCGTCTGCACGCAGGGTTACGAAATAAAATATCGGATCAGTGTTTCCAATCTCTGCCTTTTTTATTCTTCCCTCAAGGAAGCCAGTATTTGCTCTTGCTTCCACATAGCCCCTTGGTTCCCATTTCCAGGACTTGCCATCGCCTGTGTATTCTGAAAGCATGCTGGAAACCACATACCCGTTGCCACCAGAAATTTCAACCCTGTACTTTGCCTGAATTCCTTCAATTCTGTAACCTGGAACTCCAGTATCTAGGAATAATACCACAATGTCCCTTGCCTCCCCTGTGCTCTCAAATACCTGATAGGGACTATCAACCCAAAGAGAGAAGTAAAGATATTTTTCATCAGAGTCGATTGCATACCTTTTGATTGGAAAATCCATGTTCTCGGGTGACTGCTCAATCCACACTCTTTCTCTCCAGTCCTCAGGGTTTCCGTCTATCAGCATTTTTTCAGACTGGGGATTGCTGTTGGTGCTGAGCCAGATTATCAGCAAAGTTGCACCTGTGCCAACAATTAGCAAGACAACCACAATTACAGCGGTAAGCATCGTAAATCTGGTAACACCCAGACGGTCTCTACCTGCCATATGAAGTTTTTTGATACCGTGGTAGTTTCCCAGCTGTCTTCTACACCTTCCAGATACCATTGCACATTTTCCTGCATCACTTACGCCCCGCATGCCTTTCATCACCTCTATAACCTCCTGCTCTGTTCTTTATACATTTTCATGTGTCCTCAAGTCCTAATAGACATGTGCGTATATAAACCTTATCTGGCTCAGATTTATACTCTAGCTTTGTTCTTACCTTCAATTCTCTCAGCAATCTTTCTCACATCATCAATCACCTTTTCCTCATCAAAGGTAAGAATTTTATAATCTCGCATCACAACCTTCCCATCCACAATCAAATCACTGACATCTGTGCCATTTGCGGAATAAATAACATTGGAAAGTATATCGTGAGCCGGTTGTAGATGTGGCTTTCTGATAGGTAGCACTGCAATGTCTGCAGGCATCCCCTCTTCTATCTCCCCCTTGTAACTACAACCCAGCACACCAGCATTTGAAGAAACCATTTTGAACGCACTGTTGAGCGGCATCGCTTCTGGACCAAAAAGATACTTCTGGAGCATGCAGGCAGTTCTCAATTCCTCGAGCACATCCAGATTGTTGTTGGAGGCATTGCCATCAGTTCCAATCAAGACATTGATACTATTTCGCAAGTTCTCAATTTTCGCAATGCCAGATGAGAGCTTCAGGTTGCTTTGAGGACAGTGAAGAATTGTGGCTTTCGAATTCGCAATCAACTCCACATCTTTCTCGTTTAAATGAACACAATGAGCAAGCAAAGTTTTTTCGTTGAGAATACCAATTCTATGCAATCTCTCAGCAGGGGTCTCCCCGAATCTATTCCGGCTTTCTTTATTTTCCCATTCCGTTTCAGAAAGATGGATGTGCACATGAATGTTTTTTCTGCGGGCAAATTCTGCGATGCTGGCAAGATAATCATCACTTACCGTGTATGGTGCATGGGGGCCTATCCCCACAAAAACTCGCTCATGCTTTCCCTGCCATTCCTCAACAAAATTTTTTGCAATTGAGAACTGTTTCTCTATTGTCTTCCCTTCTGGGCAGTTGTCAAATACGCTTGGACAAAGCAATCCCTTGATGCCTGATTTTACCACACTCTCTGCAATCTCCTTTGCATAAAAATACTGGTCTATGAAGAATCCGATTCCGTTGTGAATTAGCTCCGCACATCCCAGCAGTGCAGCAATCTCAGCACCCTTTGCTGTGAGTTTATTTTCTGCAGGCCAGATATAATCATTTAACCATTCCTGGAGATTTCTGTCATCGCAGATGCCTCTTAGCACCGTCTCTGGTAGATGTGTGTGTGCATTCACGAGAGCAGGCAGGACAACGCATTCTCTGGCATCAATTTTTTCAACGCCAGCAGGCACTTTTCCTTTTCCCACCCAGAGGATTTTTCCCTCCTCAATGTAAACCGAGGCATTTCGCAACAGCTTTTTTCCAACCACAAAATCAGCATTCTCTATCAACACACCAGTCATAGAAGAGAAAATGCGGTTTGGGTATATAAAAAATGTGGGAGAGCAAATCACTTTGTCCATTTATAAAGAACAACGAGCCCGAGAATTGTCACTATAAATATCCATACAAAATTGATTAGTATCCAAGAGTAGGGCGTGACTATCGCAGTTGATGGTAGGACTAACAAGTGGAAGAACAGAGGTACTGAGCCAAGTCCGAGGATTACTAGAAGAAGAAGAAAGACAATGACTTCCCTTGAATCGACTCTAACAGAGACCTTTCTCTTACTAGGTTTCAGGAACTCAGTACTCTCTCGTTGGAAGAAAATCATCGAAGTGAACAAAGCGACGAGAATCGCACAACTCTTATCGAATGTTTCAATTCCCAACCTTGCCAGGAAATTACCAGTTATAGAGCCGATGTATTTCTGGGTTTCCAGTGCAATGAACTCTGCACCGTGCCCTGAAAATCCTCCAAATAATGATAATGAGACAACAGTACTTACGCATGCATTTATGATGCCAACAACAATTCCATTAAAAATAATAAATTTTATAAATTTTCTCCAGAAAACTTCTGGATCAATACCTACAATTCGTGCATATCCAAACTTCGCAAAATACCCCCAAAGCAAGCCAACGAGAATGTTGCAAATTGCAAATGGAAAATATGCAACACCGGCTACAAAAGAAAGCAGAAAGTTTGTGAGCAAACCAACAGTTGCTGCAGTCCATGGGCCTAGTGTGAAGGCAACTAGAGCAGTTCCTATCGTATCTGCGAAAAATGGAAGATTAAAATATGAGGTAAGTTTTCCCCCAACTACATTGAGTCCTATTCCAAGGATAAGAATTAACAGGTTTCTGACATTTCTCAGACTTTTTGGCTCTTTCGGTGAGAAAACATGTTCTTCCCACAATTTGAGGAGAGATTTGGGCACAAATAATGAGGTGACAAAAAGCACAAATGCAATTATATGAAATACAATGCCATAAATTTTACCAGTAAATTCTAGCACATATATGTCTCTAGTATCCATCAGACCAGGTTCAATACACAAAACCCCAAGAAGTGTGAAAAAAACGCCTACTATGAAAAGATGAAGTTTAACACGCGCACTCAGTTTTTCTGTAAGAAGTGAGCAACGGTAGAGATAGTAAATAACTAAACTAGCCCAGAATAAAAGGTAAGAGAGAAACGCGATTGAGAACGAGAGGTTCTGATTATAACACGGGAGTTTCATATCAACTTCTGTGTAAACTGAGATGGTGGTAAGTTCAGGAAGATATAGCATCCCGATGAATATCACAAAAATAATGTGTAATATGATGAAACTTCTGTACTTTTTAAGCATTGGAAAATAAAGCACAAGAAACAAGAAAAGAAAAAGGAATCCAAGGGCAAGAAAAAGCTTGTTTAGAAGAACCAGAATGTTTATCTCTTTTGGTAAACTGTCAGCAAATACTGAGAATGCCATTGAAAGATATATACAGAGAAAAAATAGGAGAAGATATGCGTTCTCTCGTTCTCTTCGTTTCCACCACCTTTTAAAGGTTAAAATAACAATAAATATGTTTGGATTAAAAAGGCCAAAAAGGTAATACGGATCTAGCCCCATAATCAATCAAAGAACTTTTCAAGTTTTCTTGCTGCAGTTCTTGCAGAGCCAGAAAACACGCCTTCCACATTCTGGAACTTGTCCTTTATAATTATTCCCTTGCTCGTTATTTCGTACTCCCTAATGTCCTTTATATGTTGTGTACCTCTTACTTTTAGCAAGTTAATTGCTTTTTTCATCTCCGAACCAATTTCTACATGTCTCAAAACGACAATTGTATCTACAACATAGGAAACATTGCTTGCCATTAACCTGCTGGTGCCCATAAGCTCATCGCTTTCTGAAGAGAACATCACACTAACGCCATGTTTCTTAGTCATGCTGGTAAATGAGACGAGCACATTTCTCAATTCTTCCTTAGGCATTGCACTTTCAAAATGATTCACTGTGTCTATGAACAAGCGTTCTATCATTGGAAGACGAGAAATTATCTGCTGGAGCAACATATGGATGTTTGTACCTGGGTAAGGAGCATATATGATTTCAAGCAGCTTTTCTTTTTCGTACTTTTCAAGTGGAATTCCAACAGTTCTTGCATTCCTTTTCAGCTGTGCAGGATTTTCCTCAAATGAAACAATCAACCCTTTCTCATTGTTTCTACAACCCTCGCTAACAAACTGCAATCCCATGATTGTTTTTCCCGCACCTGCACTCCCAGAGACGAGAATTACATCTCCACGGAAAAATCCGCCACCGAGCATCTTGTCCAGTCCTGCAATCCCAGTAGGCACTCGCTTATCACTTGCAGAAACCTTTGTTTCAGGCATGAGGCGTGGAAAGACCTCAATTCCATCTTCGTTTATAACAAAGCCGTTTTCTCCCGGTAGAAAATCAGAGCCACGCAACTTCAAAACTTCCAAAGTTCTCAACCCATTGTTGTACTTTAAATGTGTGATCGAATCTGCTACAAATTCTTTTACACCAAATTTTCTTGCGACAGCGTCACGCTCACTTTCCTCAGTTATCATTGCTGTGACACCGAGTTCCTTTAAACTAGAGGAAATCCTGAAGATCGCACTCCTCATTTCGTACTCCTGAGGATACCTGATACTCATCACTGCAAGACCGTCAATTGCCACCCTCTTTATCTTCTTCTCAGTAATCCACTTCCTTAAACTTTCAATGAGAACATCCACATCTACTATACTTGAGAAGCCAGTTTTCTCCTCAAACACTGTAGTCAACTTTCTTATCACAGAAAGGTCTACAATTGTGATTTTGTCTGTGTTGCGCTCAAAGGTCTCCTTCAGTTTTGTAGGCATGTTCTTCAGGATGTTAGCACGACTTTCTTCTAATGTAACAAATAGGGTATTGTCTCCATATCTATCTGCACCATTTATGATATAACAGAGTGCAAATATAGTTTTACCAGAGCCACATTCTCCCGCCACTAGATTGAAAGAGCCCTCTATATACCCTCCCTTGAGTATTGAGTCGTATCCACTTATTCCCGTAGGTATTCTTTTTTCCATTTTTTCCCCTCCAGTTTCACTATATGCTTCCCTTTGTCTGGAGCATGTCTAGCAATTTTTTGGAGATTGTTTTTGCAATTGACTGTCCATAGGTATTCTCGAGTAGCTTGGTGAGTGCATCTACAAATGCCTGTGGTTCCTTCGCAACATCAATTTCTCGCTCAATTGCCTTAAGTTCTTTCTCAAACCTAGCACGCTCCTCCACCCCCAGGGATTCTTCAATCAGTTGTTCTACCTTTGGCTGGAGCGTTTCAATTTTTCCTTCTCTAAGCATATCCTGTCTGCGGATATACTCTAAATGTCTTCTTACTGCGTCACGAACAAAGTCGTTGGGCCCATTCCAAGCATACTCTGGGTGCGTGTTCACAACCATCTCAATCTGGTGCATCATCACTTTTGAGAGGCGGACACCGACCCATTTTCTTTCGTCTTTTTCAGTGTCTTCTTCAGCCACGTTCGGTTAATTACCTAAGGGGTAAATATATTTTTCTCCATTGTTTTTTTGTTAATTTTTTCGTGCATTAGAAACTTGAAAAGTTCTCTCACGGAGTTCTTTCCAGGGTAATTGCAGTAGCATTTCCTCCGCCAAGACACACTGTAGCCAACCCAAGTTTCGCGTTTCTTTTTATCATTTCATGGAGAAGCGTCACCACAATTCTGGCACCACTACACCCAATAGGATGTCCTAGAGCCACAGCACCACCGTTCACATTAAATTTCTCATCTGGAATTGAAAAGACCTTTTGAATTGCAACTGATGCAGAAGCAAATGCTTCATTGTGTTCAATCAAATCGAAATCCTCAATCATCAAACCAGTTCTTGCGAGAAGTTTCTTCACAGTAGGTACTGGCGCATCCATCACGAGCTCTGGTTTTGTTCCAGAGAAAGCATAACTGTGGATTCTAGCAATTGGTTTTACTCCATATTCATTCACTGCCTTTTCAGACATGACCACAAGAGCAGCTGCACCATCACTGATTTGAGAAGCATTTCCAGCAGTGACTACACCCCCTTCTTTGAACACTGGTTTGAGCTTGGCCAGTTTTTCGATGCTAGTGTCTTCCCTAGGACCTTCATCCTTGTCGAACACAATTTTATCTCCCTTTTTACCTTCAATTACTACCGGTACAATCTCATCCTTGAATCTGCCCTCCTTTGTGGCTTTTACTGCTCTCTGATTACTCCGCAATGCAAATGCATCAATTTCCTCTCTCTTTATGTTGTATTTTTCTGCAATAATCTCACCCGTCATGCCCATGTGGAAATTGTTGTACACATCCCAGAGCCCGTCATAGACCATCTCATCAATGATTTTTCCGTCAAACATTCTATATCCAAACCTTGCCTTTTCAAGCAAGTAGGGTGCTTTATCCATGCTTTCCATCCCACCTGCAACAATCACATCTGCATCTCCTGCCTTAATTTCAGATGCAGCGAGCATGATTGCCTTCATTCCAGAACCACATACCTTGTTCACAGTAAGCGCCCCTGCCTCATATGGGATTCCCGCATAGATTGCTGCTTGCCTTGCTGGGTTCTGACCCAATCCTGCCTGAAGCACATTACCCATTATTACTTCTTCCACTGCAGTTTTCTCAATTCTTGCCCTCTTCACAGCTTCCTCTATTACAATCGCACCTAATCTCTGGACTGGCACATCCTTTAATGTTCCCTCAAATTTTCCAATTGCAGTCCTGCAAGCACTCACGATGTATGCGTCCATAAAAACACCCAACCCATCTTGGATTATACAGTGTCAGGCATTCTCGGTGCAAGAAGGAATTTCGCGATTCCATTTCCTTCTGCAAATTCAAATTCCATCTTCAAAGGATAGTCCTTTCCAATGTTTAGTGTTACTTTTTGGGCAGAACTTATTGCCTTCACTACATTTGCGAAATAGTCAAGAGCATACATGCTTTTTGCAGTATCCTTCGCCTCAATTTCTACTTCTCCCTTGTCCTTGTATAGTAGCATTTCCACTTTGTCCTGCTCAGATTCACCCTCAAGCTTAAAAACATCTGGCTTTATCTCAATCATGAGATGGCTTGAGACGCTTTCCGTACCTCGGATACCCTGCCTGAGGGATTCCAGGTTAATTACTGCTTTTGCAGTGTGCGTAAGCGTTGGTACCTTTGCATCACTGATGCTCCCTATGTCTAGAAGAGGAATGAAACGCCTAAAAGCTGCAATCTCAACAATTAACTTATTCTTATCCTCATCATATGTGAGCTTAACAATATCTCCAGGTTTTGCAAGTTTTAGCACTTCTTTCAACTTCTCAAGCTCAATTGCAAGTTCCATTCCAGAGCTCTTATATTCTTCAAACGAGGACTTGTTCAGAGATAGTTCAATCATAGCCACATGAGAGGGGTCAACTGCTTTTACACTAAGTCCATCTTTTCCAAAGTTCATCTTCACCTCATCCACGAGCGTATGCAGAAGTTCCACCACTTCCTTCAATGTTTCCGCTTTTACTTTTGCGTTCAGCATGTCTTCACCATTTGAATGCAAATACCATATTATATAAAAAATTTTCTTGTTAGTATTAGCCCATGATTTGCTGAGATGAGAGGTCTATTTATACCCGCTTAACATCATAGAAAAGGTTATATTCAATGCCTATATGTTTTCCTTCGCCCGCCTGAAAAAGGTAATAGCAGGAGGCAACAAAATGGACAACGCAAGGAAAGAAGATGTGAAGTTTGAGACCCTAAAATCAGAAAAGATCTCGTTCGGGAAGAACAACTTCATAGAGATAGCAAGAAAGAAAGCCACAACAAAGGACGGCACCGTGAACGAGTTTATCACCGTGTCAAGGGGCTTTGTAAGACAGGATGGCTCTGAGAGATACAAGAGTGCTGTTACAATCCCGGACGATCCCGAAATCAAGAACCAGATTGCAGAAAAAATTAAAACTTTATAACCCAAACATTTTATGTTGGGAATTTCCTGCCCTCCACTGTGCTATTTGACAGTGGAAAATGTAATAGAGAAGATTGCAGAGAATTTCAAACTATGGGAAATAATTGCAGAGCATCAGCATCACCCAGAAATTTGCAGTGCCAAACTGAAAGCCCTTCTTCCTTCCTACTCGCTCAGAATGCAGGTGCATGCTCCTTTAAGTGACATAAACATTGCGAGCATAAGCAAGAGAATTAGAGAGGCAAGCTTGAAGGAGGTGAAGGACGCGATAATCTTTGCACGCCAGATTGACGCAGGAGTTGTCACAATTCATCCGGGCCACAAGTCACCAATGACAGCTGAGCATGTTGATCTTGTTTATAGGCTGACTGTAGATGCCGTGAAAGAGTTGGCAAAATTTGGAGAGGAGATGGGTGTAAAAATTGCACTTGAAAACATGCCTGAAATGGGAGTTACAATTTGTAAGACACCGGAGGAAATTCTTCAAATGATATGCGGTACGGAAGTAGGTATTTGCTTCGATGTGGGGCATGCTAACACTACTCATAAAATCGAGGAATTTTTCAAGGTGCACCATCTTTTTTTGAATGTACATCTTCATGACAATGATGGGACGAGAGATTCACATTCCACAGTAGGTGATGGTAACATAAAATTTAAATCGTTCTGGCCTAAATTCGGTAAGTACAAGGGCAATTACATTATTGAATCTAGAAGTATTGAGAGTGCTGTGAAGAGCAAGAAAGCTCTTAGTGCTATGGGCTACCGGTAATTCCTAGTATCTGGCGCAATCTCGTCTATTATTTTTTTCAGTTCTGGGTCTTCAATTTCTACATAAATTTCACCCAGGGGTTCACCTATAGAAAAACTAACACTACCAGCAAATGCTACCTGCTTGTTTAGACGAAAATGTGTCTTGTTACCGCTCAGATTTCTATAGAGTTCTGCTCTTACAGTATCTCGAATTTTTGCGTTCCTTATTAATGTCGCGAAATGCTCCAAGCTTTTAGCCGTGCCTACCAGCATTTTTTCATCTTCAAAAATCAACATTGCATCTGGAAAGATATTTGTGACCGCAATAATTACCTTTTCTGGTTCTTCAGTTGGAAATACAGGAACTTTTATTCTAATTTCCATGGAAAAAGAAAAATTCAATGGAGTATTTAAAGAGCACTGCCCACATTACTGAAAATCTAGTTCCATTGAAAGTTTATTCCAGTTCCCAGCATTATCAGATGCAGTAATACTGAGTTTCACGACATCTCCAGCCCTAAAACTGTTTGTAATTTTCCATTCATAGACATTACTCTGGTTTGTCTGTAGATAACTCGTGACCTCGTTTCCGTCCTTGTCCACTAAGCGGATGCTCTTCAGTGCCCCATTGTCAGTAATTTTTGCAGTGATGATTATTCTTGTCACCGCGGAGGTGTTTTTCACGATTATCTTTGCCTCTTCTCCATAGTATCTGATTTCGCAGAGAGTGTCGTTACCACTAATCTCAGCATAAACATTCACATCCTTTATTGTTGGTTTTGCAAAGTCGCTGAATGGGGCATTCATGAGCAAAATCCAGATTGCAAGCCATATGAAAAAGTAACTTCCAATATGTCCTAGCCAGTTCTTTATTTTATATTCAGAGGTATCTACCTTCAAAACGTTTAGAATGTATTTTATCGAACCCATACCCGCAAGTCCTACAAGGAAGCCAATGCCTGGCTGTTGGGCTAATGTGAGCAGAAATGAAAAAATCGCAAACACAATGCCTGTCAATACTACCATCAAGGCGCCTTTTGTGTCCTTCATTTCCTTCTTGACGAATTCCACTTCGTTGAACTCTGGGAACTTGAATACTTCCTGCTGTTCAGTTTCTTCTGCTGGCACCTTTTTTGCTATATTTACCACCTACAAAGCCAAAATCTTTTCCCCTTAAATTCTTTTCGCAAAATCATCTTTTAATCCCCAGCATTTCTGCAAATGCCTCAAGCCTAAGTCGTATTTGAGCAGGAGTTTTTCCAGGTAAATCACCTTGAATAGTGAGAAATGGATATGGGAGTTCCTTTCTAAGCACATCATCCTCAAGAATGTGGTGGCAGGCATACTGCGTATAATGAATGATGCCATCAATTTTCCTTTTTTCAAGTTCCTGTTTCAAAAAATTTATTCTGAATGAAAGTGGTCTAGCAAAGGTGTATGTTGCATAGCTTCTCACGACCTTCTTAAAATCCGTTCCCCCAAGCCGCAAAAACTCAAAAGGGAGTTCATCGAACACGATGTGCAAGCCAGCATTTTCCGCAACTTCATGAAAGTCACTGTAAATCGGGGGTACTCCAAGCAATGCCACCCTTGGTAGATGCGAAAGTTCTGTCTCCTCAATTGCTTTTGCCATTTTAACCATGTTCTCTGGAGAACCGCCAAGGTCACTCAATTTTATCATGAAATCAAATGCGGATTTGGCAGAGATTCTGCCTATGCTTCGCATCTCATCAATTTTCAATCCGAGTTTCTTCACATCACTGACAATTTTAAATGCATCCTGGCACTTTGGTTCACCCAGAAACTCAATCAATTTTTCACATTCCTCCTCTAGCAGTTTTTCACTGCCATCAAAAGGATAGAAAAAGTAGTGTGTTGGTATGCCAGAGCGCTCAATTTTCTGCCCATCCACGAGGGAATTATGACAATCACCACCTGCCACAACAATTAGTTTTTCCACCATTTTTTTTGAAATCACCATATCTCGCCAGATTGCAGTCCATGCACAGAGTTTATGCTTTGGATAATATTCGGTGTAAGGCACGAAATTGTTCAAGTCAACTGGCACATGCCCTGTTAGATATATAAGCTCCGGAGGCACAAGTGCAGTGATGCCCACTTTCTGCATTCTCCTCCCTACTTTACGCGCACAGTTTCAAGGTTCATCGGCGCCTTTGTTTCAATCCCGTATTTCTTGTAGATTGCACTAGCTAATTCAATGCACTTACTCTCTTCACCATGCCCTACAATCACTCTTTCAGGTCTGCTGTCTAAAGCCCCAATGTAGTTCAAGAGCTGTGTGCGGTCGGAATGTCCAGAAAACCCTTCGCAGGTCTCAATACCCATCTCTACCTTAACCTCGTAAGGATTTCCCTTTACATTCAAGGTAATTTCCTTCAACCCCTTCTGGAGACGCCTTCCGAGTGTTCCTTCTCCCTGATATCCAACAAAAACTAGTGTATTCTTGCTGTCGTCAGCCCACTCACGGAAATACTCCATTATGGGCCCCCCATTCATCATACCCGATGTGGCAAGCACGATGCAGGACTCTACGTCACCCAAGATTGCCTCCCTTTTTTCTGCACTATCAACCTTCTGGAAGATGTTTGAAAGGAAAGGATTCTCACCACTTTCAATGATTAGTTGCCTCAACTGACTGTTTAGGTATTCTGGATAGGTTGTATGAATCCCTGTTGCCTCATAAATCATTCCATCCAGATAGACAGGCACCAGAGGAATATCACCAATTTTCATTTTTTCTTCAAGCACAATCATGACTTCCTGAGAACGTCCCACTGCAAACACTGGGATTATAACCTTTCCTCCTTTCGTAAGCGTTTCCCTCACAATCTGGGTCAGACGCTCAGATGCTTCCTCTCGGGATGGTTGTGTATCCTTATGCCCTCCATATGTGGCTTCGATCACAAGCGTTTCAAGCCTTGGAAATTTTGTTGCTGCCTGATTGAAAAGCCAGGTTTTCTCAAATTTTATGTCGCCAGTGAAAGCAATATTGTAAAGGCCTTCTCCTATGTGGAAATGGGCAATTGCAGAGCCAAGAATGTGTCCTGCGTTGTGAAAGGTTAACCGTATGTCTGGCGCTATGTCCGTTGTTTCGCCGTACTTGAGCACAATGGTATGCTTTAACATCTCTCTAATGTGCTTTGACTCATACAGTGGTTTCTTACCCTCTGCCTGTGAGACGCGAATATAATCAATCTGGAGTAGGGTCATTAGGTCTCTGGTGGGGGGAGTGCAATAAACAGGACCATTAAAGCCAAATTTATAGAGCGCAGGCACGAGACCACAATGGTCCAAATGAGCATGGGTTACTACAATTGCATCAATCTCAGAAAAGCTACTTTTTATTTCTGGGATGTAAAAATAAGGAGTGCCATTTCCATCTGACGAGGTCTCAAGCCCGCAGTCAATAAGCACCATGCTTTCTGGTGTGCTAAGAAGCGAAGCACTTCTGCCCACCTCTCTAAATCCACCCAGTGCAGTCACACGCACCCACTTATCTTGTTTGGTTAGCAATCTGCAGATTCTAGAACTCACTTCGCCTAGAAACTTCTTTCTCTCTGCATCATACTCCCTTAGCAATTTCCTGATTTCTTCAACTGTTTTTGAAGGAATTGGTGGGGCTCTCACAATTCTAGGCACCCAGCCAGTGGTCTTTTTAATCTGATTTTCAATTGCACCGTTTGTACCGGAGGCCTTCAGTGGATTTCCTGCCTCAATTGTCACCTCTCCAGTTTCTGCATCAAAGAAAATTTCCTTCACATCTGCTTCAGCGGGAATACACTTTCGGATTTCCTCTTCTGCAACCTCTGGTGGTTTGACTATTTTTGGATCAGGCCGAATCAGAATTCGCTTTCTTATTGTCTGAGCAATTTGCTTCACAAGTTCTGGGTTTTCTGCAAATTTGTCTATGTCCTTCGTGTAAACTACCACGGTGGGTCCTTCCATTGTAACATCAGAGACATCAATCTCAGCGGAAATAATGTTTCTTATAGCGCCTCTGACCTCCTTAATTACATCCTCAAGCCGTCCCATAAAACATCACATCAAAGATTTTAATGATGAATAAAAAGAATCTCAGAGTTTGAGTTTACTCATTCGTTTCCTTATTTCTTCATCCGTTAGTTCTCTGAACTCTTTTTGGGTAATCACTGCTACACTCATGCCATCACCAGATGCAGAGTCCCTCTTCATCGCTGCATTCAATGCTTTAATTGCCACATCTATTGCTTCTGTAGTACTGATTTCATCATGGTAATGTTCTTCTAAGATTCCATAAGCATAGGGTGACCCTGAACCCACAGACACGAACTTGTCTTCAATGCTTCCACCCACCGCGTCTAGGGAAAACACATGGGCACCACGTGAATCCACGCCTCCGATAAGCAACCCTACATAATATGGGAAGAATCGATTCCCATTTAGGATATTTGCCATCAAAGTAGCAGCCCCCTCTACAGAGATTGGTGCATTTCTCTTCAGTTTGTAAAGCTCGACCTCTGCCTTGAGATATCTAGCAAGCAGCTGGGCATCACCTACAAGCCCGGCGATTGTCAGTCCAAGGTGTTCATCTATCTTGAACAGTTTCTTTGTGTCCTTGTGGGCAATAAATGTCCCCATTGTAGCTCTTTTCTCTGTAGCCATGACTACTCCATCCTTGCACACTATCCCTATTGTGGTAGTTCCGTGTTTTAATTCCTCAGGTATATTTTCCATAAAACCACCTTTTTTAGTTTTTCCAAAAGGCAGATGGAAATAAGGGTTGCGATATATAAGGATTTCTGAGGGTGCATGGAGCTACACACTAACTTCCCAAGTTTTGAGTAATATGTATTTCCAGCTCATTAAGCAGTTTTCTCGTGGATTTTGTCACTTCATTCACAAAGTTCTGCTCCCCTACGGTCACAACATAAACTTTGGATAACTCCC
>JAVZCK010000024.1 GCA_038874435.1 Thermoplasmata archaeon | reverse complement strand
ATCCTTTAGAGAAATAGTAATAGTCTGTAGGTGGCATTCTTATCCCATTCACTTCCATTTCCATTCTTCCATCATAACTAAATCCATACCCATAAAGTTGAATTACAGTTGTTCTTTGGGTTTTTGTTGGGTTCGCACCGCTTTTCATAAACCACACCTCTGTAGAATCCCAACTACCATCTCTATCGGTGTCTGGGTCATACTTATTCGTGTTATAATAATTTTCTTCACAATCAAACAGTTTGTCTATATCTGAGTTCTTGTAAGCAATCCCTGGCACATTTTCTTTCTTCTCCTCATAACCGCTGTATGTGCCTTTAATTGTTACGCTGACTGGTATGTTTGCCTCCCTATATGGATTATTCAACTCCTTCTGAATGTACCAGTATGTTCTTCCACCAGTTGTGCCCCAGAACACTGGTGTTACCGTTATGTCAATCCCCTTATATTTTATTATCCCGATATGATTGGAAATTCCGCTGGAGGAAGTCGTGCTCCAGTATACCATAAAGGATATTTTGCCTGTACCCGGTGCATAATTATCCCATAGGCCATGTAACATCAATCGCATCCTCGTTGTCCCGCTTCCACTCTGGACCATTGGTGAGCCACTGTAGGTTGAGTACACTGTGAATTTGTATGTGGTTGAAGGTTGGAGATTGTAGATAGATGCACTGTGTGTTGTAGAGCCATCACCACTTGCACTTACATTTCTACCATCAATTATCACATAGTTGTTAGTCGTGGGAACTGTTGTAAACCAGGAAACTGTTGCACTCTCATACGAGGGAGTCCATGTGATTGATGTGATTTTTGGAGAGATATAGGTAAAAGAGTATCTGGGAGACTTTTCGTGAGCTTGAGCTATGCTGAGCAAAGCCCATTCTATTACCCCTTGAAAGTTTACTTTTGTTCTTCCCGTATTCTTGTTTACTTCCCACATTGGCACACCTTCTCATTCCACCATCTTTTGCCGAACTTCCTGCAAAAGTACCAGGAAAAAAGATAGATAAAAAAGGAAATAAATCCAACATGTAAATAAGAGAAAGAATATTTGTCTATAAATATTTCACCAAAACCCGGTAAGAATAAAGCTACAATAAATAACGGACTTAGAAGAAAGCTCAATAGATAGCCAACAACTAATCCGAGCATACCTCCAATACCTCCAAGAGAAATAATCTTATATTTTTTGTGTCTGTGCATACATGTACAAAAAAAGAGAGGAGTAAATAAAACAAACAGGGAGGAAAGGCATGTAACTGTACCTGAAGCAACCTTTCCAACTTCCGTTGTTGTCTGGGTTGAGAGAATAGAACCTATTACATATACCGTGAAAACAAAGATGAAGAAACCACCTGCGCTAGTGTATGGCCCTATTTTATCCATTAATTCATTAGTTTGATTTTTCATATTATTTTCTCCATTTGTTACATCTTATAGTAATAATTAATGTTAATTTGTAGATTATCATATCCTATTTTGATTGTGAAATCATCTTTGCAAATGCCAAAATTCGCCTCAGCTTCTGTAATTGATGCGTAGGTACTTGGTCGAGAGTTTGGCAAGCCACAGATATATGGTGTGACAGATGGGTCAGAGCCAATCAATTCATACCATGTTGCAAGTAACATCTTGTTGTTAGGGTGCCAAGAATTCTGAGATGCTGATTTCCCACGAATTATTGGAAGTGCAATGTTTATGAAGTTTTCCTGGTCATCTTCAGTATGCCAGTAGTTCACAAGGATCCACGAAGGAGTATCTTCACTAGCCCATGTACTAAACCCAGTTTCCATTATTGCGCATTTTTTACCATAGCTGTTGGCTATGTTGAACAGATGAGTAAGCGGTGCCCACTGATCAAACGAAGCCCACACCCAAGTGCCAGGATAATAATCTATCGCAAGAATGTTCACTTTTGGCGATTGTGCCCAGACCACCAGCCGATCTGCCCATCCTGTAGTGATCACTGCATCACCTACATATGCATTCACTATTGTCTCAAAGCTTGCGTTTTCGATTCCTAGATAGGTATAGTCGAACATATATTAAGCCCTCCTGTGGTTCAAACCTTCCTTTTGTGAGAGCTTCCTCTCTGCTCTCTTGCACATATAGCGTGCACCAAGAAAAGTAAACAGTGGAGGGATTGGAGCAAATATAAGAGCAATGGTAAAACCGCGTACTACCCGTTCTATTTCACCCATTGGGCTATGTCCCAAAAATCCTAGTCCTCCCAGAAAGGAGAATATCGGTACCCCAATAATCGCACCAATCAAAGCCCCCAGGGAGCCTGAAGAATAAAATATGCTTTTTCTGTTGTGAATACAAGTGCACATAAAGTATGGGAGTAGATAGGAAAGAACTACTACAGCAATACCGAAATTCGAAGGCAGAGGATTATTTGGTGAAAGGAGAAAGAAATAGGCATTCAAGAACCATAGGCCGATAGAAATTACTGAGCCCAAAGCACTCATGTAGGGCCCGTAATTATCCAGAAGAATTTCTCTCTCATTCATATTTTCACCCAAGTGATAGTGCTAATTTGGATTTGAAGATTGCTGTAGCCTTTTTTCATGCTATACCCTGTATGAAGGATTCCAAAATTGTCCTCAAAATTCCACCAATTGCCAGTATGGCTATCCCTGAGTTCATACCATGTGGCTATAGGGAATTTATTAGGCCTTTGGATGTTCTGAGTTAAGGCTTTGCTCCTTATCTTTGGCAAAGCATCGTTAATGAAATTTATTTGATAGTCTTCATCATGCCACCACCCCGGAGTAGAAAAACCAGTTTCCATTATTGCAGCCTTCTTGTTGGATTGGTTGCAAATTGAGAGAAGGACACCAAGGGGACTCCAGTCTTCAAGTGATGGGCCCCATGTCCCAGGGTAATGGTCTATTGCCAGAATGTGCACTTTTGAGGATGTTGCCCAAACATTCATTCTATCTGCCCATAGAGGCCAATCTGCAAATGCATTCACTATTGTCTCAAAGCTTGTTTCACCTCCTTCAACCAAGCCCTCATAACCAACCTCAAATCCTGTTACTTCATCCTGGTCACGGAGGAATGTGTTAACAGGATGATTTTCTTCGTTGAAGAGTTGGTAAATCACTCTTTTCCCCCAACTCTGCCCTGCATCCCTGCTTTTTGCGAGCCAGATGAGAGAGCCATCAGCCCAGACAGCATAGAGCGTGCCAAAGGCATAGCAGAGCTTAGGCGAGATGCTGGCGTTTGCTGTAAGATTATCATATTGCCATGCCTCTCCACTACCTACTGGTCGCGTATTTGTCTGGCTTTCCTGTAGTTTTGGCTTCTCTCCTGCAGCAGATGGAAACTGCATTATTACCACAAGAATCACCACACATATAATGCAAATGAAACTGTTATTTTGCTCATATTACACTATATTTTTTGTATATAAATATTTGTATATAAATATTTCGCGGTCATGTGCATAAGGTGTTTTTGTTTTTCTTTTGTACCCCTGTCAGAAAGAATGTCATGCTAAAAGTGCGAGAATGGCACCTTTCGTGTCTTTCGCAATAGCCAAATAGACAGGGAAGAATTTTAAGTAAAAATCCGAGGCATACGGTTTTATATTCTCCTACAATTCCGTGTATTGTGCGAAAAACACCCCTTCTTGCAGTAGAAATTGCAGGGCTGCAAATGAAGAATCCTCTGATTCTAGCATCCGGAATCCTTGACACTTATGCAGAGACGATGTTAAGGATTGCTGAGCATGCAGGTGCAGTAGTAACAAAATCTGTCGGGATTGAGGAAAGAAAAGGGTATGAAAATCCGGTAATCTTCGAGTTTAAGCACGGAGTTTTGAACGCAATGGGGCTGCCTAACCCCGGCATAGAGAAATTTGGCGAGGAAATGAAAAAACTCAGGGAATGCAGGGCACCGATAATAGGCAGTATTTTCGGTAAGGATGAAAGAGAGTTTGTGCTCCTTGCAAGAAAAATGGAAATGTATGGTGCTGCAGCAGTAGAACTCAACCTGAGTTGTCCCCATGCCTCTGGCTACGGGATGGAGGTGGGAAGGGACCCTGTGCTTGTGAAATCAATTGTAAGTGCAGTGAAGGAAGCAGTGAAAGTCCCTGTGTTTGTGAAGCTCACACCCAATGTGACAGACATTGTTTCGCTCGGACTTGCGGCAGAGGAAGGCGGTGCAGATGCAGTTGTGGCTATTAACACAGTGCGAGGTTTAAGAATTGACATAGAATTCAAACGAAGTGTGTTGAGTGCAGGGATTGGGGGCTACAGTGGTCCTGGTATTTTACCCATTGGACTGAGATGCGTTTTTGAGTTGAAACGGGCATTGAAGATTCCAATCATTGGTTGCGGTGGCATCAGCACATGGGAAAATGTGATTGAGTATTTGATGGCTGGGGCTTCTGCGGTTGAGGTCGGGACAGCGCTACGAGAGGATGCAGGTCTCTTCAAAAAGCTGGAGAGGGGGGTTAAAAAATACATGGAAAGAAAGGGGTATGAAAGCGTGGAGGAGGTAGTTGCCATTGCACACCGAAATCGTTGAAGTAGTTGAGGAAAACTCTTCTGTGAAAACTTTTCGTTTTAAGTTTGGTGCGAAGGTCAAACCGGGCCAGTTCTGCATGGTCTGGGATGGAGTGGGAGAGGAGGTGCCCATGAGTTTTTCTTACATCGGAAAAATAAAAGGAATAACTGTGAAAAAAGTGGGAAAAACCACAGAATTACTTCATCAGCGAAGGACAGGTGAAATCCTGAGAATCCGTGGACCTTTCGGAACGCAGTATCCTATTCAGCCAAAAAGATATCTTCTTATCGCAGGTGGCACAGGTATTGCCTCGCTCTCTCCAGCTGCAGAAGAAATTTTGGTGAACGGTGGGAGCTGTAGGTTCATTGCAGGTTTCAGAACTGCCTCTGAAATTTTCTTTGTGGAGCGATTGAGGAAGGCAGGAATTGATGTAGCAATTGCCACAGATGATGGAAGTGCCGGCTTCAAGGGGTTTGTGAGTGAGCTTGTGAAGAAATTTGATGTGGAACATTTTGATTATGCGCTTGCATGTGGGCCTCTGCCAATGCTCAAAGCAATTTGCAGAACGCTCGTTGATGAGGTTGAGACCTACATTTCAATAGAATCGTTGATGAAGTGCGGAATTGGACTCTGCGATAGTTGCTCCGTGTGTGGTTTCCAGGTTTGTAAAGATGGACCAGTTTTCAGAGCAAAGGACTTAATTGAGAATGGGTGGCTGGTAGAATGAAAGTAGTTGTGGCAATTACGGGTGCCTCAGGTGCGATTTATGGTGTTCGCTTGATAGAACTGCTCTCTGAACTTGGACATGCGGTGATGTTGATAGTTTCTGAGAACGGAGAGCGAGTGCTTGAGCATGAGACAGGACTGAAAAAGGTAGAGCTGGAGAAAAAGGTGAAAGCGAGTTATAGCAATGCAGACCTCTTTGCAGCACTTGCATCTGGCTCTTCAAGATTTGATGCGTGCGTAATTGTGCCTTGCAGCATGAACACCCTTGCAAAAATTGCCCATGGAATCGCAGATAACTTGATTACTCGCACGGCAGCAGTGTGCCTGAAAGAAGGAAGGAAACTGATTTTGGTGCCTCGAGAGACACCACTGAGTAGGATTCAGATAGAGGCAATGCTTAAAGCTGCCAATGCAGGGGCTGTGATTTTGCCTGCGATGCCTGGTTTCTATGGAAAACCGAAAAGCACGGAGGAGCTTGTGGATTTTGTTGCGGGCAAAATTCTTGATGTGCTTGGAATTGATAACGAGATTTACAGGAGATGGGGTGGAAGGAAAGAGGAGAGAGAAAAGATTTAAGAGTGTTTCTGCCATCCTCCTTTCGTGCATTCGCAAAAATTGATAGGGCTGGTTATGACTTCTCTTGCCATCCTGTTTTCCTTATTTCCAGCAAGTGCCACCACCTACCACACCATAACCTGTGATGGCGAGTTTGATGACTGGGCTTTGGACGAGTATCTGGGCACATCGGGTAACACCAGGCTCTTCTTCACCTTTGATACTGAGAACCTTTACTTCGGGTTTGACCGTGGAAGTGCAGATAACGACATTTTTGTTGCACTGGATTGTTTGCCTGGGGGAACAACAACCTCTGTTGACTGGCATGGCACGCACAAATTGCCGATTGAAGCTGACTACTATGTGTGCATTGAAAGCGAGAGTTATGCAGTAATAAGGCGGTGGAATGGGACTGCTTGGAATGACATTTATTCCTTGCTTGATTACGGGTTCTTTTCCACGCCAGACATTGAATTCAAAATTCCGAGGTTGTTTATCGGAAATCCCTCAGGCCTGAAATTTCTTGCCTATGGCCAATGGGAGGATGCAATCAATGTCTGGGCCGCCTGGCCTACTAGAAATGTTGCATTGAATAATGGACCCCAAGAATTTCTTTACTACTATGAATACAACCTTACAGAAGGAGTTTCGCCAGGGATTGACCAACCAGGGAATTTACCACCTACGGCAATCAAAGTGGATGGCTACAATGCAGAATGGACTGCAGGGCTGAAGAATTACCACATTGTCGTGGATTCAAGTGAGGACTCTGCCGCGGATGTCCAGAATCTCGTGGACAATGAAGTGCTGAAACTTTATTATGCATGGGATGAAAACTACCTTTACCTCTCCTACGATTACATCACTGGCTACTGGGGAGGTGATAACAGGTACGACAATGGCACGCTTTTGCTGATCGATGCTTCCACGCCTGAAAATGATGGCACTACGAGTATGGCGAATCTCAATGTTTGGCCAAGAGCAATTTCATTCAAGGGATTTACATGCGAGTTCATCTATGGCAAGTGGGATGATCTACCAGGATACTTTTACCATGTTCGAAACTCAAGTTATGCAGAGGACATCACATACAGCATTTTGAAGGGGGAGACAGGCGGTGCAAAGGTGAATGGGGCGGTTGAACTTGCAATTCCATGGTTTGTGCTTTACGGTGAAAATTACACTAGAATCTTTCCCTCAGTGAGCATAAAATTTGTGGTATGCGTAGTTGGCGTTGATGGCACGAACGCAGCAGACACAATTCCAGACAATGCAGCGGTGCCAAAGAACACCAGTTATGAAGAGACGGTGCTGGATTATTTTGCAAGAATTGACAAGATTGATGATGAACCCCCAGTGATTTCAAATTTCAGGATTGAGAACATCACGAAGACATCTGCAGAGATAAGATGGACTACAAATGAACCTGCAACAACGCAATTGCTGTATGGCGAAACCACAGAATTTGGGAACCTCACGTCAGTGGATGCGACATTGAAAACCGACCATTTCGTTCTCCTCACAAATTTGAGTGAGGGGAAAAAGTATTTTGTGAAGGCAGTTTCCTGCGATGCCTCCAATAATACCAGAAGCTATCCTTCCTCAATCACCGAGCTTGATAAAGTTTGTTTTGAAACCCTCAGCGAAAGCCCAGGAGATGGAGGCGGGAAAGCGGAACCAGAAACCCTGAGCAATTATGAAGTGGCAAAGACCCTGATTTATCTAGCCGTTGTTTTGTTTGCAGTTTTTGCAGTTTTCCATGCCTCCAGATTTATCTATCTTACAAGAAAAGAGAAGGAAGGAACAGGAAAAAAATACATGAAAAAGCTCACGAAGCCAGAAAGGGTGGAAAAACTCCAGGCGTTGCTGAGAAAAGGCAAGATTTCTGAGGAGCTATACAACGAGTTGAAGGAAAAGGTATGAAGAAATTTGTGAGGGCAGTTGGGATTGACGACGCACCGTTTAAATTCACTCAAGATTCATGCGAAGTTTTTTTCGCAGTTGTCAGGGCCCAAAACTACATAGAGGGGATGTTCCGCACCACGGTTGAAGTTGATGGACTGGATGCCACGGAAAGAATTATCTCACGCTTAAAAAACACAAGATTTTTTGAGCAACTGGATGTAATTTTTCTTGATGGATGTACAGTTGCTGGTTTCAATGTTGTGGAAATTGAAGTAATTCACAGAACAACTGGTTTACCTGTAATTACTGTGACAAGAAAGAAACCGGATTTGGCGGAGATTGAAAGGACATTAAAACAGAAATTTGATGACTGGGAACATAGAATGGCCATAATTTCAAAAATGAAACTGCATTGTGTTGAAGCTGTGCGAAAGCCAGTTTATGTGGGAATTGCAGGCACTGATTTGGCCTCAGCCAAACTGTTTCTGAAGCGTTTCACAGTGCAGGGCTCAATTCCAGAACCAATAAGAATTGCCCACATGCTCGGCTCCCTTTCTGTAATGGGCGAGACACGAGGAAGGAGCTAAGCAAACTCTGTTTTCATTGAAATTGTGATGTAGTTATCGCTCAGGTTGACTGTTGGTGCTGAACCAAGATAACTGTAGGTGAAGAAGAAGTAATAGAACTTGAGGTCATCGCCATTGCCAGTGCTAACCCAGTCCGTATAACGAAGTGCATCCCGCGTGAGAAACATGCTGTTTGCAGTATCAATGTTCACATAAGCACCACTTCCGCTCTTGTAGGGAATGTAGGTTCTCACCCAGGCATGGGGCCCCCATTTCCCTTCCATCTGAATATAGATTGCACCTAGTTCAAGCCAGGCAGGAACTCCAACGGCACGGGCAAGTGAGCAGAATAGAATGCTCTGGTCATCGCAATCGCCAACACCAGTGTGCAATGTTGTGAGTGGGTCATTTGGTTCGCCACTGCTTCCCTTCACATATCTGATTTTCTGCTGAATGTACTTGTAAATTGCCTCCAGTTTATCATAAACATTGGTGGAATTCTTTGTAAGGTTTGAAGCAAGGTTCTGGATTTCTGGTAGGTAAGGGTCAATTTTCCATTCCCTACCCAGATACTTTGCCTTGAGCTCTGCAGGTATTTTTGAGTCATCTGCAGCATCGCCCGCACTTATCTTCCACTTCATCTCTTTCGCATGCACTGTGAAAGTGACGCTTGCTGTGCCGCTTATCTTTTCGCTGGCTTTCCAGACATACCATGTGGTCCCATTCACAGTGAGTTCTCCCGCACCCTCAAGTGGCTCAACATTTCGCACCTCCTGTCCTATGCCAGAAACCATTTTCGGCATGTGAAACTCATAACTTATCGGTTTTGAACTTATGAAGCTAACCTCACGCTTCACAGTGAATGTGGCAGATGCTGGTGTGCCAGAAAAAAAGTGGACCAGGTAGGAGCCAAGTGGCGTGTAAAGTATCAAGATAATTATTATAAAGAGCACAATCAACCCGATCACTGGTCCAACCCAGGCTCTGCTCCTCCTTTTTTTGGGAATTTGCTTGACTTCCACAACCTCTGGCTGTTGAGTTGGCGCAGCCCAGGTAGCACCGCAACCAGGACATTGTAATCCCCCTGCGGTATCAAACACATACCCACAATATGGACATTTAATTTCCACCATGTTTTCGTCTCCATTCTCTTATTTCTTTCTTTACTTGCTCTGGAATTGCAGATGGAATTACTCTCCGTTCCACAAGGTAGAGTGTGAAGATTGAATAAACAAATGCAAAAATCAAGAAGAGATACATGAGCACTGGCATCGCACGGAAAAACGGGAAGAGCAGGAAATTGTTGATGGCACTGAAAAGCACAGCCCTCACCAAATGGCTCCAGATTTTGTTTGCTTGAACGCCATAACCAATCACGGAACCAGTAAAGGCATTTATGAAGATGAAGTTCATAGCTACTAGGAGGAGCACACCGATGAGATGCGGGCTTGCTCCAAGGTCTGTGGAACGCAACATGATGAGTGCTAGAGAAACAAAACTCATCAGCCCAATGCTCGTCCCGAGTGAAATTCCATAAAAGACAGTGTCGAATTTTCTGTGGAAAAACTTTGTGTTGAGGATGATGAGCTTGAGTAATTCTTCAAAAAAGGGGAAGAAAGCCAACATGAGAATAACAGGCTCCACAAATGTTGATGTGGTTATGACATCGTAGAATACATATCGCACCACGCCTACAACCACACCCACAAACAGCCCAACAACGAACCCAAGTCCTACTCTGCCAAAATCAAAGAGGGCAAACTCCACATAGGGTCTTTCATACTTTTTCAGCAGGTTGTAGAGGAGTACAATGGCGGGGATAATCCCAATGATGCTGGCAACGCTGAAGTCAACATACATCACTATGCCTATGGAGTTCGGGTATTAAATGGTATTTCCTACGGCTATCCGATGCACGGGAGAAGGACATTGCAGTTGAAGGTGGAAAACATGAAGTTTTGGGAGGCATGGAAGCTCATGCCAAAATACAGTTTTTTAGAATTTCTGAAAATTTATGCTGCAATGGATGGCATTCCTTACTATATAGTCCAGACGGACGAAAATAAGGGTGCTGAAGAAAACATAAAGGATGTGATACTGAGAAAAGATAGGGTGCTATACGAGGAAGCCGAAATTCTTCTGCGGATGGAATTCAGGGAATTTCAGAGATACTTTTCAATTCTCCATGCAATAAGTAATGGCAAAAGGCGCTTCTCTGAAATTGCTTCTACCACCAACATGGACAGTGGCACGCTCTCAAAGTATCTCAGCGCGCTTAAGGAATGCAATTTAGTGAAGGAAGAAAAACCTCTATTTGGTAAGAAGAAGATGCGTCACTACAAGCTTGCAGACAACTACTTCACCTTCTGGTTCAGATTCGTGTATCCGAACAAAAACATGCTAGAACTCGGAAAAGTGGATACTGTGTGGAACCAGATAAAGAACGATTTTTATACTTATCTTGGGCGTGTGTATGAAGAGATTATTTTAGCTTTGTATTCATCACTTTATCCAGAGATGCGAGTTGGACAGTGGTGGAATAGAGAAGAAGATGAGATAGACATTCTGGCAGTTGATGAAAAAAAGAAGCTAGCGATTTTCGGGGAAGTAAAGTTGGGAACAATAAACCATCGTGATTTAGAAAACCTAAAAAAGAGAACATCCAAAGTGCAGGAACTTGGAGATTTTGAAAAGAGATACCTGCTGGTGGGGAAGGATGTGAATATAAAAGAGTGTGAAAATGTGGAGATATGGACACTGCAAGATGTTGAGAAAAAGATTTTAGACATTTACGAGAGAGTTGGATAGACAACAATCTGTCTGCATCAAGTATAATGTAGATTTTGAGGACATCGAATAACAGTCCCACCCTCCAAAATCTTTATATTATTCCTGCATTTAGTTACATTATGGTGAGAACTTTTGCGAATTCTGAGAGAAAAACTGCGATTGTTGGAAGATTTGGAGCTCTATTCAGCGTATTTTTGCTTTTAGCCACATTATTCAATTTGCCTGCACTTGGAGAGACCAGCAGAGAGAGTGAAGTTAAAAGCAGGGCAGAACCGATAGAAATTCTGGAGGATACAGTTTTTGAGGATAGGTTTTACACACTTAACACTAGCTTAATTGTGCGGAGTGGTGCAATTCTAGAAATAAGAAACTCCACACTTGTTTTTGAGCAGGGAAACGCCATACCAGAGCTTCTGGTGGAATATAGAGCGACCTTAAGATTAGAGAACTCAATTATAAAATCCAACTTCACCCAGTACAGATTCATTGTTCACGGCACCCTTTTCTGCGAGAACTCCACGATTCTGGGTACCTGGGCTGGGGAAAACTATGGTGGTCTGATTCTAAATACAAACTCGGCCACGATTAGAAACTCCACGATTGGTGACACAGAAATAGGCCTTTATCTGCCAGGCATGGGTAACAAGACCCTGCTTGTGGACGACGACCATAATGAAAGCGTAGAGAAGTTCTACTATGCGTTGCTTTCAAGCATGGGCATCGGCTTTGATTACTGGTGCGTTGAGGAGCAGGGAATTCCCACAGACCTCAAAAACTACTCAGTTGTGCTCTGGTTCACAGGCTGTGGTAAAGTTAGTACACTCAACATCACTGAAACCTTGCTGCTTTCAGATTATCTCAACACTTCTGGCAAGTTAATTCTCACTGGACAGGGAATTGGAAGAGACATAAACTCCACATACCTTTACACTGCCCAACTCAATGCCATGTATGGAGGGCATACGAGCTCAAGGGAGGTTTTGGGAACTGGCTTTCTCGCGAATTTTAGCGGGTGGATAAATGCAAAGTACAGTTTAACTCAGGGCTATGTACTTACACAGCCAGAAAATGCTGTCCTTCACTATGGTGATGGAAAAACTGCTGGCGTTGCTGTAAAAGCCAACTACATGGTTTTCTACACAGAATTCTCCATTGATTGTCTCGCTGATGAAGAGGCAAGGATGCTACTCCTGAATGTGTTCAATTGGTTTGGAATATTCGTTTCAGCGCCTCAGGTAACACTCTATAACCAGAATTTTGAGAATTTCACAGGCGAGAGCTGGGATTTTGCAGATGGAACCGGCAATGGAACCTGGGGCTTGAGCGACTCCAGGGCCTTCGGAAACAAGAGTTTATGGTGTGCTGGGAATGCAAGCAAGGATGCAGAAAGCATCGCCTTTTACGAAAGTTTTGAAGAATTTAGTGGGAGCACAGACACTCAGCCCTTCAACGGTGTGGATGCATTTGGGCTAAGTGATACAAGGATAGCTGAAGGGAACTACAGCTTGTGGTGTGCGGGGCAGGGGATGCAGTGGGAAGACCAGGGCCTCTGCGTTGCATTTGAGGATTTTACAGAATTTCATTTGAAGGCATGGGATGAAAACAAGGGTTCTGGATTGGATTACTGGGGCCCATTTAACGGAAAGGCCTGGTGTGCAGGAAGCGGAGATGAGATGGCAATAATGAACATCAGAGCAAGGATGTATGATAACTTCATGAATGCGGTGATGTATCTGCCTGTCTCAATCCCCTACGATTTTGCCACCGTTTCCTTCAATCTGGAACTTGCTGTTGCAAGTGGCGATTATCTAGAAGTGGGCTATGTTTCTGCTGGCAAACACATTGTGGTAAGAAAATACGAGAGTGAGATGAAGGGCATAGAGAAACTGTTCATCTCGAGATTTGCAGATGCAGTTTACTTCAGATTTGTGAGTGATGGCTCTAATGTAAGCACTGGTGCATGGATTGATGATGTTGAAGTAAGAGCATACAACTACACAACCTATCTTGCTACGGATTTCTCGCAAGGGCTCGGAAACTGGAAAAGCTATGATGCTGACGAGCGAAGTGGATTTGATACCTGGGGGATACTGAAACGGAATGATGGCTATGAGGCCTGGTGTGCTGGACAAGGAGCTCAAAGCAACCTCTTCGATACAGTTTATTCGCCTGTCTTTTCAGAGGATTTTGATTACGGGCTCGTGAACTGGAGGAATAATGGCACGAAATCCTGGGTGCTGGGTAACCGAAATCTCACTGCACCTTTCTCCGCTCATGCAACAATATCAGATAATTCTAGTGTGTTTCCACTGGTTGCTCTGCTTGAGACAGCCATTGATGTCACAGATACACGAAGCCAGAAGTTTGATTTTGACCTTGTCTTTCTGCGAAGTTCAGACCGCACAAAATTCTTCGTTGAGGTTTATGATGGGGAATGGAAGCGGGTCTACGAGCAAAGCCAGGAATGGAAACGCTGGAGCCACTGCAGTTTCGTAACTGCAATACCGTTCACTGCAATTAGATTCGGGCTTGTCGGTAATGGTGAGATCTGGCTTGACAATATAGGAATCTCAGCAACAAAGAGCATTCCAAATCTTGCGGTTATGCGATACGATAGCTTTATGGATGCCTCGCTTGAACATGAAGTCAATTTCACAAACTGGGAGCAGGTGCAGATTGACTACTCCCTCTTCTACAACCTCTCCGAACGCGATTATCTCAATTTTGAGGTCTATACAGATAGCTGGAAGATTCTGAAAACCTACAGCGGGACTCTCACCATGGGGCCGTTTACAGAAATTCTGCAGTTACCAGAAAATGCAAAAGTCCTCAGATTCAGGTTCATTTCAGACAGGGCAAACGAATTTTCTGGCGTTTTCCTCAAGCATGTAAGGGTCTATGGAATAAAGAGTGTCTCAAATCTTGAGGCAAAGAGAGCGGATAGGGGAATTGAAACTAGCCATGAATTCACTGTTAATCTGACAAATTACACGAGTGCAATCCTTTCCTATCTTCTCTGGCTAGACCTCAGCCCCGAACAAAATCTCCTCCTCTTCCTCCAGAACTCCACAACAACGCTTGAGCTTGCAAATTACACGATGGCAATGGAGCAACGAAAATGGGTGTCACAGGAACTGGATTTAACTGAATTTGTTAGCCAGGAAATCAAGTTGAAATTTGTTTTTATAGCAAAGCACTATGGTGATCTGACAGAGGGTGCTTACATTGATGCAATTAAAGTATCTGGGACAACAACAAAACTCTACAAGTCCAACATGGACGCAAAAGCAAGGTTCAGCATACTTCTCGATTGCAAAAAACCCTTGCTTGAATTTGATTACAGTGCTGAGCTTGCGGAAAATTCAGCTTTCCGTGTATCTGTAAACTCTATACCTCTGTTTGAAACCACAAGTTCTACAAGTGGCTGGAGCAAAGCATTGCTATCGCTTGAGGAATTTGAGAACCTCAACGCCACAATAGAATTTGAATTTGTTTCTAGTGCCGAAGTTTCTGGCGGGGTTTACATTGACAACATAAAGATTGGAGGAGTAATGGGCTATCAAGACGGGGAAATTGTGATAGAAAACACGGAAATCTATGCTCAGGATTATGGCATGATCGTTGAAAATCGGAACCTCACCATTTCCGCCGTGCAAATTTCTGCAGGCACAGGTATCTGGCTGAAGCACACAAATTTAACTGCGTTTTCTCTCAGGATGAACTATGTGGAGGTTGATGCAAAACTTGAGCAGAGCACCCTCTATGCCTACGATGACAATCTTAACCCGAAGGCAATATTGTGTGAAACGGGTTCCAGTGTTTATTCCAATCGCAGCATCACAGTTGAGATAGAACACACAAAGCAGGGCATATTTCCAGAGGGTAGTGATGTGTTTGGCAACCCCTTGGTGTTTGTCAGGAAAAACAACAGTGCGGTTGCCTCCCAGTGGTATTTTGTGAAAAACGGTAGCAAACTTCAGTGGTATGCCCCTTACTCTCTTGTGACCTCAAATTCCATTCTCAAAATTATTTGTCCTCCGATTACTCTGCCGCGGATAACATGCGCTGACTCAGATGAAGATGGGCTTTACAATGTTAATGAAAACTCAGAAAACATCAAGTGGTTGGATGCATCCAACTTCCAGGAAATAGAAAAGGTTACAGATAACTGTGCCACGCTCTATGGTGTGAACTGGACATTCAAGAAGACCAATGTGACTAATGGTGTAGTTCCAAAATCCACACAGCAAGGAATGTTAATAGGTTATTCCACAGTGAAATGCCAATCATTGAACTTAGAACGGGGCACTTATAGGGTACTATTCAGAGCAAGATCTTCAGATCCTCATACAGATAGAATTGTCGTTCTGGTAGATACAGACACGCAAATCCAGATACTCAATACTTCGCTCTGCATGGAATACCAGTGGTATGAAACCGAGAGCTTTGTGGTAGGTTCTAAAGGTTTGAACGACCTCAAAATTACAGGTTATTCAACCCAGCTCTCTCAGAACACGGCCAACTACACTCTTTTTGAAAAACTTGCATTCATAAGAATTTCAGATGAAAAAGGGAATCCAACGGATTTGTATTACAAACGCGTAACTTCGCAGCTTATAAGAGATTGTGATGATGATGCCCTTGCTGATGGAATTGAGTTTCCCGGCTTTGCCAATGCCTCTGCCTACATTGAGGCAGAGTGGTTGGGCACATCTAAGATAGTTGAGAAAAATGCGAGCAATGGGCTTGCTTTGAGGATTGAGAAAGGGGAGGTAGCATCACTAGACATTAGTTTGCTGAATTTCACAAGATATGAATTTGATGCTCTTGTCAGGGTGAGGGCGAGGACAGAGGACTGCGGGGCACTAAAGCTGGAAGCAGGAAGCTGGCAGGCAGAGGTCAACCTCACAAACGCCTATCAGTGGTATGCGTTCACAGGCACGCTGAACAGGAATGATTTGTTGAACTTCACATCAAACGGCACATCCCAGATTATAGACAAACCTTCAGTCCTCATAGATAGAATCAATATTTTTGACCTCACAACGCTTACAAGAACCAGTGCAATTGAAGGTTCTGCAATCAACATCAGCAAATCTGGGACATTCCACATAAATGTGCCTGCAAGAGCAAGCTTGAACACGCTTTCATTTAACATTACGGCAAGTCCAGGCATGGGCCAGATTCTGACAAAAGAACCCGTAGTTTCTGTAGCAACAACACGAGATTGGCTTATCTGGATTGAAAGTAATGGTATCATAAACGCATATTCTCTCTTGACTGGAGAAAAAATTACGATTGGAAAACGGGACCCGAGTGCAAGAAATCTCACAGCTTCTGAGACCCTTGTTGCCTGGGAGGAAGAAATTTCTGGCAGCCCACATGTGTGTATTGCACCGCTTACAGAAAATGCGAAGGTGCTGGCCTACCAGGGAATTATGCCAGATGTGGAAAACAACACTGTGGTTTTTCTCAATGTGGAAAAAGGCATAACAAAAATTCATCTTGTGAAAAACACAAGCCATGGTTTTGTCGAGACGGTGCTGGAACAAATTGAAGGTACAGGTGAGACCGCATACCTTTCCTGGGACCTCTCAGACCCGAAAATTTATGGAGACAGAATGCTGTTGAGTGCCAGCGCTTTTGGCTGGACTGCACTGATTCTTATTGATTTTTCTGATTTTGTGGCTGACTTTAGTGGTAAGAAGTTTCATGTCTCGCTGGTTGGAAGCAATTCAGTTATTCCTAACTATGGAATCTGGGGTGAGCATGTGGTCTGGGTGGATGGTATGTCTCTCTATGTCTACAATCTCTCCACAGGACAAACTAATTTTATTACTGATGCCCAGAACATAGTTGATTTCAAATTATACCGGGGAATTTTGGCCATTGCATACCAGAACTTTTCAGGAATTGACATAAGCTGCCTTGATTTAACCAGTGCCAAGGAAAAACACATAGATGCTGTCAGCAGTTCTCCAATGGGCATGGCGTTCTCAGAGGGTTTGTTAGCGGTCTGGCTTCCCTACAACAACGAAATAGATTACTACACAAGTCATGTGAGCGTAGATTTGGGTGCTGATGGAAGCATTGAATGGGAGCACAACTCATTCATCATGGATGAGAACACTGGTAATCTCCTTTCAAGAGCCAGAATTTTAAGTTACACCGCAAACTCTAACTTTCCAGTAAGCATTGTTACCTCAGGCAACGCAACTATCTCTGGAATTTACGCTGCCTTCACAACTTTCACAGACCCATTTCTCCAGGATACTGACTTTGATGGGCTGAGCGACGGTGTTGAATTTGAGAGTTATTTCCCTGTTAGCATTGTCCATCTGGAGGATGCTCTTGATTTCCGCTTCAGCGAGAAAGCGGACAATTCTTACCTCCAGTTCGGTGTTGTGCTTTCTGCAAACGCAGCGGGCTATGGAAAACTTGCGGTGCCATTCATTGCAGAAACCAGTGGACATTACACAATTACCACATCTAATGAGGAAATAATAAAAGCCTGTTTTGAGGTTGAGGAAGGCGAGGAGGCAATTCCAGATAACCTCAGTGAAATGGTTCAGTTATTCATAATAGATGGTGCAGGGAAACAGAGAACCACAAATATCTCATGGAATTTTAAATCGGTGTATAGCAATGATACTGGATGCTATGTGAAAGCTAGCTACATTGCCTCTGCAACTCTTTCATCTGGGAAATACTGGCTTGAAATTTTGCTCACACCGAGCATAAACCTTTCCCTGCTTTTCGATGGAAGATTGACAATTTCTCGCAGGGGCACGAACATGCTTGAGCCAGACACGGATTACGATGGTCTATGGGATGGCATGGAGCAGACCAATCTTTCCTCACCCTTGACAAAAGATGCGGATGCGGATGGGCTTGAGGATGTTGTTGAGTTTGGAGAGGGAACAAAGCCACTTTGCAGGGATACAGACATGGATGGTCTGAGAGACAATGTGGAAACAACGATAAGCCATCCATCGAAACCTCAGTCCTCCTCTTACTTTGACCGTCTTCTCCTCTTTGGTTCTCCCTTCTGCTATTTCCCAATGTCTAACTGGCAGGAATTTTCCAGTAAAACCTCGCCCACAAACCCAGATTCTGATGGTGACGGATTGCCAGATGGTTTCATAGATGGTTGGAGATACTACCCTGATGAAACAGGAAAATACAGGGCGGAAAACTGGCACAGTTCAGGGATTTGCGATGGTAAAATCCAGGTATGGGAATTTGAGGACATAAATCTGAACAGCAGGCATGACAATTTTACATTCTGGGGGATGTGGGACTTCAGCACAGCAAACTTTGAAGTTGCCCACTACTTTGAAAACGGTTTTATCCGTTTCTATGGTGAAACCAATGCAACGAATTTTGATACGGATGGAGATTGGTGTCCCGATGGTTATGAAGTGCTCTATGCGACAAAGGAACCATTTGATAGATACTGGGAGCCAAGGAAAAGTGGCATCTTGCACCTGCTCAACCCGCTTGACTCAGGTGATGGAGCAAGAGATGTGGACATATTTGAGGAAGAACTTGAAGAAGACACAAAAGTGGGTTTTCAGGGCCCACCAATCCGACCAACATTTTATAATTTCACAATAAACCAAACTATAACAGCAAGAGCAGTGGTGCTGAACTATTCCCATGTGATGGAAATCAAAACAATCATGTTCAGTGCCTCCTCGAACTCCTCAAGAATAACTGTGGTAATCTACTCAGGTGAACTCGGGGTTGGGACACCTCTAGATAGCAAGGTGGTCTCAGTTAACGCCAGCATGAGCAATGTGACTGTGAGTTTTGGTAACATCTACTTGAGCCAGGGCTATATTGTATTCAAGAGGACAAGTGAGGGCGACAGCGAGGCATTCATTGGCGGGATTAAATGGTATGGAAACTCCGATGACACAGAAGAAACTCCTTTTGCCTATTGCGAGAATGAGGTCTGGAAGAATTTAGGTTATGGAAAGGGCTACAATTTCTCTATTGACGCTATTTCGTTTGACTACCACATGGAATTTAGTGAACGCATACCCTCCTGGGCTGTTTTGATAGAGAACCCTAGCTCTGCCCTCATTTCCTCAATCAGTGTCTCTCTCGATGCTGAAGACCCGAACAATGCAGGATTTATTGTAGAAATTAGAGAGTATACTGAAAATCAGAGCGTTGCAAATTCCACATTGCTCTGGAAAAAGAGAGTAATTCTGAATTCGGACGGGTGGTATAAGATAGACAATCCAGACATCACATGCTCTGCCTTCTATATTGTGTTGAAATACAATGGAGAGAGGTTTATCTGGAAGGAAAACATAGATTACAGGCCAAGACACTCAGTTTTTATAACAGAGGAGGGCAGGGAGTTCTGTATTGACCTCAATCCAGCCATCAAGCTCTACACCTACAGTGGTTTTAGAGCCATAGAAAAGGCCAGGCATGGAGATGGAGTAAACAACAGTGTTGAAGGACTCACAGGCACCAATCCACTCTCTGAAAATACAGATGCTTTCTATTCTGGTTCTCTCTTCTACAATGACAGTTTGAATGATAGCCAGGAATTAAGCATGGTGGTGTTCCGCACAAATGCAGTGCAAGGGGCTTTAACTGCTGCAAACTACAAGCCTGGAACATGGATTGAGTTCAGGGCTCAGGGATTGAATGGGGTTACTATTGTGAGATATAGATATTCATGGTTGATGTCAGATATACACTATATCAACATAACCAATTCTTCGCTGACAACTTCAGATAATTTCAAACTCTACATGCTGGAAGATGGAAGTGGTTTTTACAGGGCTGCCGACAGCGAAAATCTCTACCTCTGGTGCCCTGCACTTCCCCCAGAACTGAACCAGAGTTATTCTGGCATATGCCATGTGTTTGTACCAGATTTCACAACTCCCACGCTACTCACAGATTGGCATCCAAATCCAAACTACAGAGACAAGGAAATCTATGTCAGTTCTCCATTCGATATTGATACGGATGATGATGGACTTAGAGATGGGGCGGAGCTAAACTGGAATTTGGATGTAGAGGAGCCAAATCCCTATGGCATAACCGACTTGCTCTCCTGTGCCCACGATACAGACAGTGATGGCGATGGACTAATAGACAGTGTGGAGATTGATACCATGAGAGACAGCGATGAAGATGGAAAACCCAACATGGTGGATCCAGATAGTGATAATGATGGGGTCATTGATGGCAAGGAAACAGCATGGAACCTTGATTCTGATTGCGATGGAAAACCCAACATGGTAGATTCAGATAGCGACAATGATGGGCTGGATGATGGTGTCGAACTCTCGCCCTACCTTGCAGCCCGGAATTCGCAGATTAAAATGGAATATCAGATTTATGTTAAGAATGTGGCGCTTACTCCAGCATCTCTTTCGGAAATTGAATTTTGCGGTAACACAATCTATGTAAGCTACTACCAGGATACAACATTTAAGATTGCATCTGGTAAATTTGAGCGTTATGGCGAGGAACAGTATCTCCATCCGCTACCGCTCAACCTGGGAGCAAAGTTTGCAGTGAATGTCTCGGGTGCGATTTTCACCCAACACGGCAACAATCTCGTCTGCTATAAGAAAGAGCAGACAGGGAATTATGCTGAAAGGACTGTTGTCAAAAATGTTCCGCAAATCATAGACCTTGCTGTTAATCTAACGAAAGTATTCTTCGCCACGAATTCAAAGGTTTATGCTGTGGATGTGGATGCAAAAGAAGTAGATTTCAGCGAAAGTTTGGCGATTACAGATTTCAGATATGAGGTCATCGCAGCGAATGAAAATGGATGCTACTTTGGAAATGCAGCGGAGGTACGGACGCCTGAGGAACTCAGAGTACCAACGGATACGGAAGAGAAGAAGGACATCAGCGTGCTGAGAGACGGAAGCTTGGTCTGGGCTACAGCAACTGGAATTTACATTGCCTCGCCCCCATTTTCAAGGTTCTATCCCTACCTCAACACACATGCCATTGTGTGGAACGGGAATGTCAAATTCGTCAGTGTTGATAGCGCAGACAATTTGTATATCCTTACAAACAATGAATTTTTCATGCTCAAATATGCAAAAAGCAGTCCGATAAGCCAGGATACAGACAGCGACGGTCTTTCTGATAGCCAGGAATTGGAACCCTGGACATGCGGTGCTTATGTGGAGAAGGTCTCAACGCCGAAGAGGTTCAGTTATCTTGAACGCAAGGAGATTCCATCTGCACCCTATGTTAATGTCCTTGTTCCTTTCACAGATATGTTAAACCAGGATACTGATGGAGATGGACTGAGTGACAGTGATGAGATGGAGGGCTGGGAAATCAGTGTGAGGGATTGTTCGCTACTCATTTCGTCTTCACTGGACCCGCTTGCCGCCTATGCCTTGCCCAAGTCCAAGCTCCTCTATACTTTCAATGTAAGAGGCGAGCCAGAAATTTTATCCACTGCAGAGCCAATTTTTGTGGTAAAAGTAAACTCAAATCCGCTCTTAACAGATACAGACTGTGATGGACTGAGTGATGGGAAAGAGTATCTATTTACAAATCCACTGGATGCGGATACGGACAATGATGGACTTACAGATTGGTATGAGGTCGGCGAAGATGGTCTGTTCTCAGAAGGTGAAACAAGCCCAGTTGTTAGAGATACAGATGGAGATGGTCTGCCAGATGGCTGGTTTGAAGCTGCCACTGACAACACGCTGGCGAATGAATGGGGCTACAGTGCAGTCGCGCCACTCTGGAAAGATGGCAGTAATTATGGAGAGGGAAATTGGGATGTAGAATTGAGAATAGGCGAGAATGGTTACAAATGGGCTAGAGGTAAAGAGATAGGGGAGGCTGCAGCCGTCTATCAACTCTATGGTGGTGGCTGGCAGTGGGAAGATGGAAAGATTAAGATAGAAAAATTTACCCATCTTACATCTCCATTAAACCCAGACACTGACCATGATGGCGTTGAGGATGGAACTGAAGCCCTTTACCTCAAGAATCTGAGAGGCACGCCGTACTGGTGTGCGAAATACAACAAGGGAGAAAATCCGTGGTGCTACATTCTTACGCCCGAAAGTGATCATGCAAAGACGCACATTCTCGACCTCAAAATGTACGATTCTGACAATGATGGCTTGAGCGATGGTGAAGAGAACTGGGTGGTTGTGAAAGACGTTAGTACAGTCAGATACATACGGAACACGGTGTTGGACATAGATGCAAGTACAAACACGCACCTTGAGACAGACCCAACAGACCCAGATTGTGATGACGATGGGCTCCTTGATGGCCAAGAATTCGAATGGCGAAACAACACTGACTATGACACAATGCTTGGCTGCTGGGATGACATCAATGCCTGGGATAAGGACATAAATGACAACGGAGGACTTCTTATCCCCGAAACAGTCACCAATTGCATTCTTATGCCAAACAACACAGTGAAAATCACAGTGAGCAATCCAATAAGCACATTTTCCACGGCATATGTGAATCTGCACTACACTATTATAGACCCTGCTACAAACAATGAAGTTGAGACGAACCACAGCTATAACTCTGTGAAGAGCTTCCAGGGAAAATATATCTGGGTAGCGAAGCCTCTACACCTGCAAAGGGTTTTGAGGGCAGAGGTGCGATACTACACTACCTCCGCTCTTTCCTCACAATATCACGACTTTTCCGAGACCTACTGTGTGTTCCGTACGAATGCAAGGTATGATGAAGGAGCAAAGAGATTAATATACACAAGTGATTCCTGGGTTGTGGTACCTTTGTTGCGTGGAGATGGCGAGTATCCAAATCTCACATCACAAACAAGAGGCATGTTCCATTTCGAGAATGTTGTAGACAGCTTGCCACAGGAAGCAAAAGTGCTTGAAACGGTTTATGGCACTACCTATGCCAAAGTGCTTGCTCCAGATGGTGCATATGTGTACATGGCATTATTTGGCGACAGTTCACCCACAAGAGACACGAATACCCTGCAATATTGTCTTTATATCAGATACAAATTAGGCGATGCTACAAAATATCTAAACTTCACCTATGCTGGTATGACCACAGATCCCACAACAGCCCACAGCCAAAAGGAGTTCTGGCAGAATCATCAGGAAACCCTTGATTGGCGTGCGTGTTCCAACCTGGACAGTGATTTTGATGGGTTGAGTAACCATGTTGAGGTGTTGCTTGGCACTAACCCAAACGATGCGGACACAGACGATGATGGCTTGAGTGATGGCGACGAGGTGCAGAAGTACGGGACAGACCCGAAGAATTATGACACAGATGGAGATGGATTGCCAGATGGACTTGAGCTGGGAGTAACTACAGCATTATTAGATACGGATATAACCCTCACTCCAAAACATTTCATACCAGATGCAGACCCCACAACGAAGACAGACCCATTGAACAAAGACACAGATTGTGATGGAATTTACGATGGAGGAGAGGATGCAAATCACAATGGTGAGCGGGAAACCACAGAGAC
>JAVZCK010000023.1 GCA_038874435.1 Thermoplasmata archaeon | reverse complement strand
CGATATATTTTTTTAGTTCGGACGATATATGGACTTGTTGTGTTGACATTCCATCCCCTCTGGTTGATTTTAGAGCGGGGATGGATTTTTTTCTATTCAAACTTTCTATGAACTTTCCGAAGTCATGCACCCTGAAAAAGGTTTATAAGTGTGAACATTATTGGGGAGCATAGGGTTGAGAACTATGGTCAAAGCAGAACAGAAAACCCAAAATCCGTCGGACTGGTTCCGAGAACTGGAAGAGGAACTTGAAAAGAAGACAGAGGAAATCATCCAGACAAGTGGGGAAGAAAGAAGCAGAAAGATGGAATTGAACAGAACCCTGGTGCATGATTTCATGCTCATCTGGGACAAATTTAACGATATTCATATACACATCACGATGGATCCTCCGCATAATCTATATGCTACATTCAAGAACTATCCGAAGGACTGGGAATTCAAGCCAGATTTTGATTTCGCTACAATAAACACTATCCAGCTAGTTGACAAAACTCAGGCACAGGGCAGAGTCGGAGACGGGATTAAATTTACATACTACACCGATGAAAAAGGGGTGCTCCACCTGAGAGGAGTGTTTGAATACTGCGAGGGCGAGAACTACTATAAATATTCTGGTTGGAAACGCATTTTCAATGTCCATGTCCTATATGATGCACCAGTGACTAAAGTGGACATTGATAGGATTCACCAGATTCTGGCAGATGTGGTTAAGTCCTGGTATGAATCCCATCTTAAGAAGAACCGAGATATACTTCTAGCCCACATCAAGAACACCTACGAAAAGGGTGAAACATACACCCAGTAATTTCATTATCAACGGGTGGGCCCATAGATCAGCGGAAGATCGCTTGCTTCGCAAGCAAGAGGTCGCGGGTTCAAATGGTATTTTGAAATCTCAAACTACCTGAAATTCCCGCTGGGTCCACTCAGAATTTTAGTTTCCAGATTTTTATTCTTTCTAAGAAAATGTTCGTAACCATACCCTCTCAAATCCAGATTCCGCCCATTGGGTTGCTTGAGCACAATTGATTTATCCTCCGTAACTCTTCCTATCCTTGTTACAGGGAACTTCTTTCTTTTACATTTCTTCTCAAATTCATCCTTAAAACTGCTGGCAATTGTGAAGAGAATCTCGTAGTCGCCACCGTAAAATATGAAGTCGCTCAATTCCATACCGAATTTATTGGCGATTCTTGGAGCATCAGGATAAACTGGAAACTTTTCATCCCAAAGAATCTGGAATCCAACATTGTTAAGTTCGCCGAGCTGGCAAAGAGAAGCTGCTAAACCGTCGGAAGTGTCAATTGTGCTTGTAACATAACCAAACCGCGCAATTTGTCTCGCTAATGTGATTCTGGGTGTGATTTCAAGTAATTCTTTAGTAGCATTTTTTTGCTCGTAGCCATGCTGAAGCTTCACGAATGCAGTGCCTCCTCTGCCTACCGTTCCTGTTATATAAACTGCATCGCCTGGCTTTGCACCCTTCCTCCGCATGAGCATTGAACTATGTACCCTTCCGATGCCAACACCTGCAATTGTAAGGGAATCTCCTTCTTTTGTATCTCCGCCGATGACCGTAGTTCCGTACATTCCTGCACAGTCAGCCATTCCCCTTGCAACTTCCATTACAAAGTCCAGGTTTGTATCTTTAGGATATGTTGTAGCAAAGAGCAAGCCCCTCGGCTCGCCTCCTTTTGCAGCAATATCACTCAGATTCACAGCACAAGCATAGTATCCAATCTGCCATGGAGTAGCGGTAAAGGGTATGTGTTCCTTCTGATTTATTGTGTCTGTGGTAAAAAGCATGAAATAACGGCCACCTACTGGTATAATAGCACAGTCATCCTCTATTGCACTTTCACCAAAAATCTCGCCAAGTTTCCTAATTATTCCCCTTTCTCCCACCTTCTCAAGTTTCATAGTCCACCAGCTATGTTATACGAACATCCCAGTTGGTGCCTTGGTCTGCTTTTTACCCCTTCCAAGCACTTTAGTGATTGCTTTTTCAAAATCCTCTGGTACTACATGGTCCCGCTCGGCCCTTATAGCAAACATTCCCGCCTCTGTACAAATTGCTTTGATGTCTGCACCAGTGCAGTTTTCAGTTCTTCTAGCAAGTTCTTCAACAGAAATTTCGCCGACAACATTCAAGGGTTTGATGTGAATCTTAAAAATCGAGATTCTTGCCTCAAGATTGGGCATCGGGATTGTAATGATTCTATCAAATCTACCAGGTCTGAGAAGGGCCTCATCAAGAATGTCTGGACGGTTAGTTGCTGCTAAAATCTTTACATTAGAAAGTGGGTTGAAACCGTCCATTTCAGCTAGTAATTGCATCAGTGTTCTTTGAACCTCTCTGTCTCCAGACGTAGACACATCAAGTCGTTTTGCACCAATCGCATCTAGCTCATCGATGAATACTATAGAAGGTGCTTTCAACTTGCTCAGTTCAAAAAGTTCGCGAACGAGTCGTGCCCCCTCTCCAATGTACTTTTGTACGAGCTCAGAACCGACAAGGCGAATGAATGTCGCGCTTGTCTGCCTTGCAATTGCCTTTGCAATTAGGGTTTTACCAGTACCTGGTGGTCCTACAAGTAATACACCTTTTGGTGGCTGGATTCCTACCTTTTTGTAAAGTTCTGGCTTCAAAAGAGGAAATTCTATTGCTTCTCTCACTTCCTGAATTTGTTCATCGAGCCCACCTATATCAGCATAGCTCTCCTGTGGTTTCTCGATTATCTCTGCCCCCATCACAATTGGGTCTAGAGAGGGCGGCAGTACATTCATTACAGCGAGGGTTTGCTTATTCAAAGCAACTCTTGCACCCGCTTTGAGTTCTGTCTGGGGAATGGCCTCGCTCACGTTCACCACAAAATCGGGACCAGTAGAACTTTTCACCACAACCCTTCCGTCTGCAAGCACATCTCTTATCTGCCCTATGATCAACGGAGGAAACCTCAACCTATCTATCTCAACTTTAAGACGCCTCAGTTCTCTCTGAAGACGAACCACCTCATTTTCCAGGTACCTCTTCTCGTTTTCAATTCTCCGCAATTCCTCTGTTAATCTTGAATTTTGGATTTCCAGAAGATGAAGACGGGCATTTTCATAGGTCTCGTTATTTTTCGCTTCTTGTGCTTCTTCAGTCAATTTCGCACCCCTTTCTGTGCTGTGTACACTATTAACCTATCAGTATTTATTATTTTCTGAAGGTATAGGTGAGAGGTTGATGTAGATGGTGCGTGCTAAAGATTAATTTGCTTCGGCAAGTTTTATTAACTCCGTTTTTATTACATAACTGGTGAGCGAATGAAACAGTTCACTGTTGCAATTGTAGCGGTGTGTTTGTTGATGAATGCTATAGCAGTGAGTCATGGAAACGCAGAAGAAAAAGCTGGGACGCCCTGGTGGAACCCTGCTTACGGAAAACGAGTTCAGATTAACATTACAAATCCTACACTTTCTGATTACAACCAGCAATTTGTGGAATTCTTGCTGAATACCACGCTTATAACCTACCCATCAATGCTACCTTCTGGTGATGATATTGCAGTTGTAGATGCAAACGGTAACTTGATGAATTTCACTATACTTTCATGGTCTCCAAGTGAGTGTTATGTAGGCGTTGAAGTCACAATTCCTGCTGGGCAAACAATTCCGGTCTGGGTATACTACAATAGCACAGCGCCTCTTTCTATCGGGCTTAAAAACAATGCTAACTTTTTTTCAGAACCATGGAGCAACACAACAGACCTGAATAGCTGGCAGACCTCCACAACGAATGGCACATTTACAGTGGAATCGCCAAACTCTAAACTCTCATATCTAAACCAGACGCTCCAGACAGAAAATGCCTCACAAATTTACTACTCAATTGCAGCTCTCAATGTTTCTCAGAACATGAGTTCCCTCGTATGGGAATTAAATGCTACAATTCCGGATAACAGTTTTATCTCGCTCAACCTCAACTTCAGTGATGGAACTGTGCTCCGCTACCTCTGCCTGACAAGCGGAAACTATACAGATGCTGACATTTACAATGGCACGGGCATGGTCTTCTACAAAAATCTTACTGGCACTTCAGTGCAGCATGAGGGAATTAACTTTCTCAGTTTCAAAGTTGCAAACCTGAGCCAGGATGTGGAAGCTGCAGGCATTCTTGCAAATCTTTCACAAATTTCAATTGAATTTGCAACCACAGATAACAGCAGCATAGCTTATAGCGTGCTCTGGAACGCTATTTATGGGTGTGTTAAAAGAGAAACGGCTGGAATTGATTACAGTCCAGAAGAAAATATTGCAGGGCCTTTGCTTGCTGTTTTTATTCCCGAGGACACAATCTCCGTTGCTGGAGACACTCTCGTGTTTGCTGGCTCCTGGGCTCCAGTTTACTCAAATGTTTCAAAAATTGAGGTAATCTCAGATACAACAACCAGTGCTGTGCTCCTCCCGGAAGGGCTCTGGTACGCATTCATAAATATCTCTAGCTACCTTTTTGGGCCCCATCAATTTGAGGTGAGGGCCACCGATGAAACTGGGGTGAGCACAAGCACATTCTTAAATGTGACCAGAGTAAGTGCCACACCTCCTTCAATTTCAATCGACTATCCTGCAAATAACACAAAGGTAAATGGGACGGAAAATTGCACAGGGACATTCGCAAATGCAAACAGCGTAAGGGTGAAGGTAAATGCAGGTACCTGGGGAAATGCAAACATGAACACAACTGCCTGGTGGTATTCCTATAACTTCTCGCAACTGCCTCACGGAAAATACTTCCTGATTGCTAGGGCCTCAACTACCACCAGTGTGATAAGATATGCTATTGCTCTTGTGAACCACAGCGTTGCTCCCACAATTCTGAACTTCAATGTGGTGCCTGTTTCCCAGGTCTCTGACAATGACACATTTTCCTGCTGGACAAATATAACTTCTCCGATTGGTTTCACACCTTATCTTCAGTATGCACTCAATCCCAGCTTTACCTCTTTGACTGAACTTCCAATGAGCCATCCAAGTGGAAACACATACTTTGCTCAACTGACAGAAAAGTTCAACACTCTCACCACGGTTTATTTTAGAGTAAAAGCTGTGGACAGTGAGAACTATGTGAAATACTCCAGCACAATCCAGAGAACTATAGATACTTCCTATGCCACTGGTAACATCCAGCTTTTCCATTCCTCTGACATTTCGCTTGGAAATACAATTCTCGTAAATTCCTCCACAATTTTAAACACATTTGGCTCCCAGGTAATAAATGGGACTGCTTTCACTGTCTGGGCAGACCATGGAAACATAAATTATGTTGCAGGACCTAGCCAGATTACATCAACTAACGGAAAAATTTCATTCTTTTACACGGGCACGAGTGTAGGTGCGGACTCAATTCATGTGCAAGCAGTCGTGGGTAATGCAACTGGCACAAGCACAATCAATGTTCATGCTCAACCGACAATTGCAAGTTATACTCCTTCCACAAATCTTTCGGTGCCTTCAGCCACAATAAGTGTTACATTTACAAACCCCATGAACAACACTACAATAACCCAGTCAAACATCACCACAACCCACGGAACAATTTCCAACATCACAATAGTCAACCAGACAAACATAAACCTTGAGATTAACCAACTCAATTACAACCGCTCCTTCAACATCGGCTTCAACCTAAAGGATGTTTTTGGTGGGGTGTTGAACCAGCAAATTCAGGTTTCAACTGCATCCATTGCAGGCAACATTGTTTTGATTCCACAAGCATGGAATGTTGATGCAAATTCTAGCGTTGCAGTTAATAGTTCAATTATCTATGATACAGCTGGAAACATAATTCAGGATGGAATTGGTTTTTATGTGAGCACAGACCTGGGCTGGATAAACGCTATAGGCAATCGAAATGCTACGGTTTTTACTTCCAGTGGTAGAATCAGTTTCACAATCATCGGTGAGAATCTTCTCGGGACTGCAAACATAAGTGTCATGGTTAATTCTTCACTTGGCAATGCTGCAGGAACAATTCAGGTGCATTTCGTAGACCTAGTTGCACCAATGGAACCAAAGAATCTAGCCGTATCTCCCACAACCTGGACAAAGGACAATTCCTTTACATTTACATGGGAGAACCCAGATAGTTTGACCCCAATCACAAGAGCTTACTACAAATTCGGAACTTCTCCAACCGGCAATTCTGACTACGATGGCTATGAAGAAGGCCAGAACATAACCACAATGACAATCTCTCTACCTTCCCAGGGTATCTGGGATGTATATATCTGGCTTGGAGATGCTGCAAACAACACTGACTACACAAAGAATGTTCAAGTGACGGTTTATCTGGATACATCTGGACCCCACATCAACAGTATTGATGTGCCGTCACTAACAGCCAGCCAGCAGATTACCGCTACAATCAATGCCATGGACACGCTTTCTGGTATCGCTGGTTATTACTGGCGAGTTTACAGAAACGGGAGCACACCCCCTGGATACACATATTCAACAACAAACACATGCCAGGTAACATTCAGTGTTGAAGGCAGCTACACTTTTGAATGCTACGCTGTGGATAATGTGGGAATTGCCTCTGGTGTTGCATCTGCCTCTGTGCTTTACGACACTGAAAAACCCTATGGCAACATCACAATTTCAGGTAAACCATTTACTGGGAATAGGCAACTTATAATCTGGCTTAACGCATCAGATAATGTTTCGGGTGTAGAAAAGATGATGCTCAGCATTAACGACCCGGGATTTGGTAATTCAACCTGGATTGATTATGCTGCTACACATACCACATTTCTCTCTGGGAATGATGGAACCTACCGAATCTATGTGAAGTTCAGGGACTTTGTGGGTCACGAAAGCAATTCCTATTATGACGAAATTGTTCTAGATACCACGCCACCACAAAACTGCAGCTTGATGATCGACAACGGTGCAAAATACACAAACAAGACGAGTGTTAATCTGTCGGTGCAGGCAGCAGATGCACTGAGTGGTGTGAGTGGTTTCTACCTGAGCTGGGTTGAAAGTGAAAATGGCACATGGTACTCGTTTACACAGAACTTAACAGCCACGCTTTCAAACACCACTCAAGGGCTGCACACACTCTACCTCAAAATCTGTGATAACGCAGGGAATTTTGTAAAATTGAATGCTTCAATTTACTATGACACCACGCTCCCAATCTGCACAATGACTACACCTCAATACACAAATTCAACTACTGTGACCTTGAGCCTTACTGCAAGTGATAACATAGGCATAGTCAAATTCGTCCGTCTCACTGAGCAGCAGGATGTAATTGATAATATTCCCTGGCAGAATTTTTCGTCTGAGCTTCAATTCATTATTTCAGAAGGTGATGGAGAGAAAACAATCTATGCTCAGGTATGCACAGACCTCGGAGAGGTCTCAGAGATTACCATGGCAAGTGTAACTCTGGATACACGAGTTCCCATCCTCACAATTCTCGGACTTGACGCCTCTAATTCGCTCACACTCACAGAAAACACCACCCATAACCTAACCTGGAACGCCTATGATAACAACGGAATTGTGGAAACAACCATCTTCATTAACTCAAGCGATGGGAGTGGCTGGGAGGAACTTGCAAAGGTGAACCAGAGCTACTATCAACTGGATTTCCAGGATAATGCGACTTACAGGGTTAAGGTGCAGGTGAAAGACCCTGCTGGGAATATCAAGGAGAAGGAATTTCAGGTTGCGGTGAACATCAACTACCCACCATTCTTTGTGGATGCATCAATACCGTCTGAATTTCTCACTGATACAGTTTACCAGTTCTATGCAAATTTCAGCGATGTGAAGAACGAGTCCCTCACATACACATGGTATCTAAATGGAGAGGTCATAGGGAGTGGTAACCCAATAGAACACCTATTCAAGAGCGCTGGAACCTACACTTTGAAGGTTGCAGTTACGGATGGGAAGTACACCGTGGAGAAAACCTGGGAAATCAGTGTAAGCCAGAAAGTTGTTCCAAAAGGAATTGGTGATTTCCTACCCTGGCTTCTACCAATTGCTCTTATTGCTGTATTTGTGGTTGTGGTTATCGTGCTGATGAAAAGGCGAAAGAAGGAACCAGTGCAAACACCGCCTCCAGAAGGAGAAGGTGCGGTGGCTGCAGAGTCGCCTGGCATAACTGAGGAAGTGGGACCCTCCGAAGGCGAATCACCGGAGGTTGAAGAAGAAGAGCGAGCAGAATACGGCATTACTCCTGAGCTTGAAAAGAAGATTAAGGCGTATGTGAAGCAGAACCCCGGTGTTTACCTCACAAAGCTTGCTGCCGATTTCGCTGCAGAGTATGGAATGCGAGAAGTGGATGTGATGACGGCTGTACAGATGATGGAGGTCGATGGAAACTTAACAATTCAGGTTGATGATGAGGGTAGAACAAGGGTGTATCCACCGTAGAAAATCAAAGATTAATGGAGCAAAGGAAAGAAAACCGCAAGGGTAAACATTATTATCCCTCAAACATTTCCCTGATGCATGGAAATCTGCGTGGAGTTAGATGGTGTCTTCAGAGACCTGCGGTTCTCTGCCTGTCATTTTATCCCTGGGCATGAAAAATGTTCGAGATTGCACGGACATGACTACTTTCTAAAAATCAAAGTTTACGGAGAGCAAGGCAGCGAGGGCATGCTTCTGGACTTTTCAAAGTTAAAAGAGTATGCAAGGGAAATAATTGCTAAATTAGACCACCATGTGCTTCTCCCATCAAAAAATTCTGATTTAAAAATAGAAAGAAAAGGTGAGGAAATTGAGGTCTGGCATGGCAAAAAACACTACATTTTTCCTGCCTCTGACTGTGTCCTGTGTGAAATAGAGCATGTGACAGCTGAGTCACTGGCAGAATACATCTGCAATCTCCTCGCTGAACGTCTTAAAGATTATAAGAATTTAGTGCGAATTCAGTGTGGTGTGGCTGAAGGAATTGGACAGATTGCCTGGTTTGAGAGGGGGCTAAATCCATGCGGATAAACGAAATTTTTTACTCAATTCAGGGCGAAGGTATCAACATTGGAATTCCAATGGTTTTTGTTAGGGTAACTGGTTGCAACTTGAGATGCAAATGGTGTGATACTAAATATGCTTTCGAAGAAGGCACTGAAATGGGCATTGATGCAATTTTCAAGAAGGTTGAAGAATTCAGAGTAAACAGAGTATGCATCACTGGTGGGGAACCACTCCTTTATAAAGAAATTACGAAACTGATTTCAAGGTTTATTGATGCTGGCTACTTCGTGCAGCTTCAGACAAATGGCTCTAAAACAATTCAAGAGATGCCCTGCGAGGAAAACCTCTGCATTTCCATGGATATTAAATGTCCCAGCTCTGGGATGCAAGATAAGATGGACTTTTCAAACATTGAACTTCTTTCCCCTTTTGACGAACTCAAATTCGTAATTGCAGATGAAACTGATTTCAACTACGCAAAGCAAATAATCGAAAAATATTCGCCAAAGACAAATGTGGTCTTCCAGCCCGTTTATGGAACAGATATTAAATTCATTGCAGATGCTGTTGTAAAGGAGGAATTAAATGTACGAGTTCTCCCGCAACTCCACAAAATAATCTGGGGAGAGGTAAGGGGAAAATAGAGGGTGAAAGAATGAATATATGGGTAACAGGAGCTGAAGGATTCATAGGTAAGTACCTTATAAAGGTGCTGGCTGATGATGGCAACACTGTGATTGCTACATGGTACGAGGAAGAAAATGCTGAAACAATTCCTAAACATGAGAACATAAAGGTACTGAAATGCGATGTAAGAAACAGAAAGACAGTTGAAAAGCTCGTTGGAAAGTACGCTCCAGAATACATTTACCACCTTGCTGCCCAGAGTTTTCCTACAAAGTCCTGGGAAGACCCATGGTACACGATGGAAACAAATGTCATTGGCACCGTGAACATTTTTGAAGCTGTTAAAGCATTGAAACATGATGCAAAGGTTTTTGTGGCGTGCTCAAGTGCCGAATACGGCTATGTAGAACCAGAAGAAATTCCGGTAAAGGAAAACCATCTGCTTCAGCCCCTGCATCCATATGGTGTAAGTAAGGTTGCTCAGGACCTACTTGCCTACCAATATTACAAAAATTTTGGAATTAGATGCACAAGAGGACGAATTTTCAACACCACTGGCCCAGGCAAAACCAACGATGCTCCAAACGATTTTGCAACCCAGATTGTAGAAATCGAAAAAGGAAAGCGAGAAAACAAAATTTTTGTTGGCAATTTGCAGACAGAAAGGGACTTCACGGATGTCAGGGACATGGTAAAGGCAATTGTTATTTCTACAGTTAAAGGAAAGGATGGGGAATGCTATAATCTCTGCTCCAGCAGACCCATAAAGATTCAGAATGTGCTGGACACACTCATAGGACTTTCTACCAGCAAAATAGAGGTTGTGGTGGATGAGAAAAAGCTCAGGCCATCTGATGAGAAGATAATTTTGGGAGATAATGCAAAGCTCACTGCAGATACTGGTTGGAAGCCAGAAATTCCAATGTACAAAACCCTTGCGGACATCCTGAATTACTGGCGAGAAAAAATAAGGTAAAATTCCACAAACTATTATATACTCCTTATCCATTCAACATTACAACCAAAACTTGGAGGCATAAAAATGAGGAAAATAAGTATTGGTTTCGGTGCCTTGTTGCTGAGCGTGTTACTGCTGCTGGTTCCATGTGCTAGCGCGGACCCATGGCAGGTAGGCCAAACATGGGCATACAAATGGGAGAAGGACTACAGCTCTTCTGGCAGTGTTTCATGGACAAATGGAACTGTCTCGGGGAACTATGATGGTAAGGCAGTCTATGCATACTATGTGGAGTATGCAGGCATGGAAGATGAATACTATAGATTCAATTTCCATGGCGTGCACTACAGCTGGGCAAATCTGGATGTAAATTATCAGGTAACATCACCTGAACCCTCTAGTGGTCATCTTAAACTCCAGCAGAAAACAATATGGGTTGAATATTATGGTTACTTCTACATGAAAGAAAAGAACATTTCCACATGGAGTGGCCAGCATATGGTTTATGCGGTATACAAATTCGTTTACACAGTGTATTCCAAGGAAGATGTGGATTACAATGCAGAGTATCATGCTGAGACTCAGAATGCTACCGCAGATACCACTGCATATGCAAAGGGAAATTTCAACATCTCGCTCACACTTGACTTTGAGGATGGAATTCCATTTGTACCAGCAGACGATGGAAACTATTATTATTCTGGCTACACAGATTGCAACTACAGTGGTCATGCGAAAGCCCATGTAACAGGCAAGTGGAACCTTTCTGCCAACTACAACGGAACAAACATGGCACTGGGAGGTAATGTCAATATCAACGCAGACAAAGATTATTCAGGTACAACTACCGTATGGTACACCTTCCATGTAAGCGGGACTACAGTGACAAGAGCTGGCTTCCTGACCAACGCAGGCACGACGGTACTGGACAGAGTAGGGTGTCATGGCTGGAATGGAGTCCCAGTGACGCCAACAAAATCTAATGAAAACGATGTAGATGTTGAGGGCTGTGCTGAAGACATTGCAGATGCAAACACTGCCACCTATGATTCAAGCACTGGCTACTACGCCTCAGAAAATAATGGACAGTATGGAAGTTCTCAAAGTACCGATAAGAACAGTGTGAACCAGATTGTTTCAAATCCAAAGGGAACATATGGGAGCTACACCGCAACACCGACGCCACCTGCAGAGGCCGCGCTTGGTATGCTCCTGCTACTTGCAATTGTGGCTGTAATCGTGGTTGTAGTAATTATTGTTGTGGTTGCAGTCGTGCTATTGAGGAAAAAGCAACCGCCTGCAGCCCGACAGGCACCACCTGCATATCAAGAAACACCCCAATATCAACAGCCACCACAGTATCAGCAACCACCACAACAGTACCAAGCACCTCCACCCCAGTATCCACAGCAGCCCCAGCAACCCCAGCAGCCACAGCCGCCAACCTACTGAACCTTTTCCCCAACTTTTTTAATTATTTTTGTTTTGCCAGATGGAAGCAATTTCTGAATTGTCTCTATTTTAACTCCGAAAAATTCTGCCAGTTGTTTAGCCATAACCTCTTTTTCTTCCCCACCTGGAACAAGCAAAATGTAATCGTTAGTTCGCTTTTTAACCGCACTCTCAGGCGCACACATCAACAACTTTTCTCCTTCATATTCAACCCACCCCATCGCAAGCTCCGGTTTTAAGTTAGGAACAAAATTCTTTGTTCCTCTTATTATCCATGCTCCTTTAGGCACGAACTCACCACTTTGTGGCGTCTTGCTCACCTGCTCTGGCTTTACCCAATATGCATCAAGATTTCCAATCGCCTGGCTCCAGGCACGAGAGTAAGACACGGTAAAAACACATGCTTCATAAATTGTGGTATCTGGGATTTCTTTTCCCTCTGACTTAATGACTGTGCTGGGTGAGCCATGGATGTTCGCATGCACATACCTGTCCTTCTCCTTCAAATACTTCTTCACAACCTTGTCATTTGTTTCGGCGTCATAACCGCTCACCACAATGAAGCCATCAGAAGAAATAAACCATCTATAATTCTCAAACCAGAAGGTTTTTCTTCTTGCAAATACAGGTCTAACTGTTTTTTCCTCCTGCGCGAATTCCAGCCGCTCAATTTCTTCAATCTCGTTTTTCGTGTCCTCAATTGCTTCCTTCAATTTCGTTGCTTTTTCACGGAATTTCGCAGCATGCGCAAATGCATTTTGTGCATTCTCGTTTACCGTGAGTTTTCTATCTATCTTGAAAGTTATCTCGCCAACCCTACACTCCACACTACGCTCATCCTGTGCCACTACGAAAGCAGCTGTTGCCTTCTTTTCCAAAACCGCTTCAAATTCGGCATAATGCTCGTAAATGAAATTGCCTATTCTCTGCCATTTCTCATATTCCCACTCTACATTCCTAAGTTCCTGTTCCTGTGTCTCCAGCTTTCTTCTTGCCCTCTCCAACTTCTCTGTTTTATCTCTTTCGAAGTCCATATATTCCTTTAGATTTTTTATCTCAGCTGTGTAAGCCGCAATGGCCTCTAGGAATGCTTCAAATGGTTTGCTCGTTAAATTCGCATAGGTCCGCAAAGGAATAGGCACAACATCCACTGGCTTCCCTTCTGCATAAACAATCTGTGGTTTCAGGTGTTCTGTTTCTTCAAATATTTCTCGTATTGCACTTAGGATTGCTTTTCTTTGCTCTGGACTAAGTGTTCTGATTTCACCACTTCCATCAATACCTGTGCGGTGCAACACTTCCTCAGCAATGCCACCTAGCCATAACTGACTGACCAGGTTTCTCTGAACATCGTACCTTGCTTTCTTGCAGAACTCAGCGAACGTCTGATCATCCAAGTCCAGGGGAGACAGCTTGGTTGGAGGAGTACGATACTCCATCCCTCTTCCAATTTCCCTCTGTCCATATTTTCTATAATGCCTTGCTGCTATGATTTTGCCCTCTTTTACTAGAACCACATTTCCCTCACCAAAAACCTCCAAGTAAAGTGCATATTCGCCCATTCCAATCCTTAGAATCCTATCAAAACCCACCTGAGAAATCTCGTCTATTCTTCTCCCCTGCACATGTTTTCGTAATTCCATTATGAATGCATCAGGATGAGCGGCTTTTCCAACTACAGGAAGCGACACAAAGCCGTTCCCGACATACAACTCAAAATCTTTGCTACCAGAAAACCTGAAAATTATGCCCCCATCTTCCGCTGTGTAAATTTTTTCAAGGTATGTAGGTGCAAACCTTTTTATTTCCTTTACCGTGCAAAAGATGTCAAAAGAAGAAAGTTGAGTTTTCATCTTTAAAAGTCAATAAAGCCCATGCCTGATGCTACATTTTCATCTTCAGCTTTAAAGGCCGCATAGGCCTTTTCTGCATCCTCGCCTGTCTCCTTCTCTGCAATTGGCTTGAAGATTTCGTCTGCTCTCTTCACTGCCTCCTCACTGCCTTCCACCAGCACATACCGGACTTCCTTGTTGATGCCAAGAACCTTTGCATCTCTGATCTTTATGCTTTGCCTGCTTACCATGTCATCCTTCAGAGCTTCGTCTATCTTTCCAATGAATTCTTTTTTCACTCCGTAGATTCCGTAAGCCATAGTTTAACCTCCAAAAACCCAAAAGAGGGGGAAGATATAAATCTACTCTTACAGTTTTTCAAAAGATTAAATCTTCTTGGTTCCATCCATTTTTCTTCTCTTTTTTCGTAACCACCTGACACCTACTATTACTGTTGCAGATGGCAGAATGACAGCAACAATTTCAACTATAAAGAAAATATTATTTGTGAAAATATTATTTGATTCGTCATTACTCACTATGAATGAGAATTCCTCAGAATATACATCTAAATATTCACTTTTAGTCCCAGAAATTACCACGCAAATCCTATGCTTTTCAATCTCCTTTGGAAGTTGAAGCTTAAACTCTGCGCTACCATTTCCATCCGTAAGAAGATGCCTATAAAATATAGGTGTACCATCAGGCAGTTGTATGGTGATTTCAACATAGAAGTCATGAATACCTTTTCCATTTTCGTCACAAATCCAGATTTTTCCGAAAATGCTCTCTCCTGACCGAATTTTCATTGGGAGTTCAATAAATGGTGTTGCGTTTTTTAAAGGGTTACTTAATGGATAAAGGTCATAAGCGCTAGTAGGTATAGGGTATGCCTCTGGCGTTCCCCAGTTTTTTCCATCCCAGTTTTGCCAGTAATTGCCTTCTTTTTTGCTTGCATTATAAAAAATTGTATCGCAAAATTGTGAACTGGCACATTCAATAGGTGGTTTTCCGTTACAACCTTTTGTTTGGTTTGTGAAAAAGTTGTTATGAATTATTTCTCCATCGTAAGCACTAACAAATGCCTGTAAAATACAAAAATTGTTAGAAAAAACCTTCAGATTGTATGCCTCGCATGTAAGGATTCCACAATCAGCACGAATCCAGTTTGAGGCGATAACTACCCTGTGTCCAAATTGAACATCAACTCCCAGCCCACCCTCAAAAATATTTGAGAAGATTCTTACATCCTCACAAGGTATGTTACCATTATTTCCATGCCAAACCTCCAATTCTATACACGCATATCCCTTATGATTTAAGATATGGTTGTTTTTACATACAATATCGCTGCAACCAGCCAAGTCAATCCCAAACCTGCGAGTGTCAATAATTGTATTATTTTCAATGATAGCATGGGAACAGGAACCCAGACGAATCCCAATATACCCAAAATGTATTACACAATTTCGAATTAAAAAATACTTCTTTGTGGGTAATATCTGAATTGCTGTATCATAATTTTGAGGGTCATCACTACCAAAAATTTCCCAACCTTCTATGATATAAGGATCCCACTCTGTCCCACTACCACTCACAACACCATTCGCAAAATTGAAATCTGAATCTTTTTCAATAGTGATTGGAGAATGAGGTCGCAATTCTGATATTTTAATTCGTGAGGTCTCTCCTGGCGATGCACTAACTGTCGGCATTGCAACAAATCCCCAGAATATTGCAAAAAGCACTATTCCAATCCCAAATATTCTTATTTTTGAGAGCATTTTTCTCACCAAAACTATATAGAAGAACATATATATATATCGGAAGGAAATGAGTGAAAAGTCGGATTGAAAATTTGGTTTCGATAATTTTACCTCACTGTCTCAATTCCAGGTGGTGCCTTTGCCACCTTCTTTCCCTTAACAACCTCTCTGAACTTTTTCTCCTCAACACCAGTGGCAATAACAGTGGCTCTGAGCACATGTTCCATCTCAGGATTTACTCTTGCACCCCAGATTATTCTTGCTGTTGGACTCGCCCTCGCCTGAACTTCCTCGGCAATTTTCTCTGCCTCAGCCAGTGTCATGTCTTCTCCGCCTTCGACATGAATCATTGCACCTTTGGCACCATCAATACCAACATCCAGGAAAGGTGAATGTAATGCCTTTGTTATGGCTTCCAATGCCCTAGCATCTCCCACATTTGCCGACTCTCCCATTCCCATTAATGCAAGTCCAGAATCCTTCAGCACTGTCTTTAAGTCGTTGTAATCGAGATTCACAAGCCCTGGCTTTGTAATCATTTCAGTTGTTCCCTTTATTGCATGGGCAAGAATTTCGTCTATGACTTTAAAGGCAGTGTTGAGCGGAAGACGTGGAACAACCTCCAGCAGCTTGTCGTTCGGAATCACGACCACGGCATCTGCGCTTCTCTTCAGTTTCTCAAGCCCTGCCTCCGCATTCTCCATTCGCATCATGCCCTCTCCATGGAAGGGAAGGGTAACGAAAGCAACTACAAGGGCACCAAGTTCTTTTGCAATTTTGGCAACAACTGGAATTGCACCTGTGCCTGTGCCTCCACCAAGCCCACATGTGATGAAAACCAGATGGGCTCCATCAAACAGTTTCTTTAGTTCATCTTCGCTCTCCCTTGCTGCCTCTTCTCCCACCTCTGGAAGAGCACCAGCTCCAAGCCCCTTTGTGATGCGCCTTCCGAGCAGAATTTTTCGCTGGCTCTTGGTGATGAGAAGATGCTGAGCGTCCGTGTTCATGGCCACAGATTCAGCGCCGTAAATTCCCTCCTCCGAAAGCCTTGTGACAGTGTTGCAGCCACCACCACCCACACCCACAATTTTCACATTAATTTTCATTTTTTCAAGCATCTCTCGCAGTTCTTCATCCACAATCTCATCTGAAAACTGCCTTGGGTCTGGGGTTGCATTAGCACCAGTTTTTGCCAGCGCCTCTTCAATAAACGACTTCATATTTCCAACCTCTTGCTAGCTAAAGGAAAAAAGATATAAGAAGATTACTGTGGAACAGCTCGCTATTTCCCCTCTATCTCCTCCAGATACTTTTTGGCAATTCTGTTGTTTCTATCGTAGGAGAGCACAGTCTCAAACGCAATACCCGCATTTCTAAAGTCCTTTCTCTGATAATGAATTATGCCCTTGTTCATCCATGCCTCAACATAGTCCTTTTTCCGCTCGATCGCCTTCTCAAAGAGCGATAAAGCTTCTTCAAGCTTACCAGAGAGCATCTTTGCAACACCGTAGTTGAAAATCACTTTCTCGTTCTGTGGATGCCTGGCATAGAGTTTCTCAAATACTCTTTCTCCTTCCCTGATTTTCTTCTGGCTGAGGAGGAGTGTCCCTTTCAGTAAGCCAACCTCAAGATTATCTGGAGCAATTTTTTCAGCATTTGTGACTGTTGCGAGTGCCTGCCCAATGTCCTTCTTTTTGGCATAAACAAGCGAGAGATTATACCAACCACGCCAGTATTCAGGATTTATCACTACTGCCTTCTCAAAATAGTCCTTTGCTCTATCAAGGTCGCCTTTCTGCAGATAGACATTACCCAGTGCGTTCCATCCTTTTTCATTCTCCTTCTCAATAGCAAGCGATTTCCTTATAGCATCTTCCGCACCCTTTAAGTCCCCATCACTCAACATCAGCAACCCGAGATTGTAATAGGGCTGGTATTCCTGAGGGTTCAGTTTTATGTAGTTTTCAAGTGTCTTCTTTAATTTCTCAAACATTTTTCTGCTGAATTGGACCGCTGCAAGCTCTTCCCACAGCTCCTCATTTGCAGGGTTAAGTTCAAGCGCCTGACCATAAAACTCACCTGCTTTCTCATAATTCCCAAGTCCCTTGTAGGCCCTCGCGAGTCCCACTAGATACTCTAATTTTTTCTCACCATCTAGAAGTTTCTCATAGACCTTAACTGCATTTTCATAATCCCCTGCCAGCATCCTAATTTCCACCTCAAGGACCTGTCTATCCCTAGATTCCTTCTCCACCCTGTTAAGCAGATTTCTAGCATCATCAATCTTACCTGATGCTAACTTTATCCTTGCAGCTAGTAAAAGTATCTCATCTTCCTCGCCCATGCTCAGCAATTTCTCAACACAGGATGCCGCTCCTCCCACATCTCCTTTCCCCAGAAGTGTCCTCCCATACTCTAAAAGCACTTCTCTGCCTCCCCCCAATTTCATTGCTTTCTCCAAACACTCAATTTTTTCTTCCCCTTCCCTAGAAAGTGCCAACAGATACCAGGCATTGCATGATTCTCTGTTAATCGCAACTGCTTGTTCTGCAAATTCCCTTGCTTTTGCCTTATTGCCACGACTCAAGTGAATTCTAGCAAGATGTAGACAGATTTCAACATCATTGGGTTCAAGCTGGTATGCCCTTTCATAATGAACAATTGCCTCATTTATATCTCCCATCCTCTCTAGTATCTCACCCCTCATTTTCAACAGTGCCGCGTCTTCTTTCTGTAAAAGATATTTATCTACAATTTTCAGGGCTTTCTGATACTCGCCATTCCTCATATAACCTTCTGCCCAGATGGCGCCTGCTTTAGCACTTCTCAACTTTTCCTCATGTTGAGTGTAAAGTTCCACCAACTTTTCAACCTCATTGTTTTCAAGAAGAAGCTTCCCATAGCCCAGCAAAAGATTCTCGTCCACATAACCATTTTTTATCGCTTTCTCCGTAATTTCCACTGCATCCTTGGTACCCAATGCTAGTTTCGCGATCGCCACTGCAAGCAACGCACTACTTTTTTCATTTCTCGCTAAGCATTTCTCCCCATACTCCATCGTCTCTTTATAATCGCCCAAACTCAGAGAACAGCGCGCACAACCCTCTAAGCTCTCCAGATTAGCTGATTTTTCTGCCACGAGCTTGTAGTTGGCTAATGCCTCCTCCTGCCTCCCATTCTTCTCAAAAATCTTGGCTGCAAGAAGCACATGCCTCAGATCTGGACTCTTTGCAATCGTCATTGCATATTCCAATGCTTCCTTCTCCCGCCCAAGCACAAATAGATTCCTAGCAAGCTCAAAAACAATATCTAGAGAATTTGGATTCAAACTCAAAGCTCGTTTGAATAACCCAACTGCTTCTGATCTTAACTCGTTTGAATTCATCATCTCTGCTTCCAACATCTTCAATTTAGCCATCAATAGCCAATTCTCAGCTGCACTGGGAATTGACGCCTTTGCAATCTCTAGATATTCCTTCGCCTCCACAATCCTATTAAGTGAAAAACAAGCAAGGGCCAATACATAAGCGCTTTCTCCGTCAAGCACTCTCGTTCTTGCTAGATTCGCCAATTCTTCAATGGCCCTTTCCCAAATTCCAAGCTTTCCATAAATCCAGCCCCTCAGCTTATTTGCTTCATCTGTTTCAATACCCTCCAGTACCTTCAACGCCTCTGTATAGTTCTCAATATCGTAATAGACCTTTGCTAACATCAATTTTCCAGGGAGGAATTCGTCAGCTGATTTTTCCAAATGGTGAATGGCTTTCTGTTTTTCTCCGACTTCGTTGTAGGCAAGCCCGAGAAGATAATTGGATAGAGAATTCAATGTCTTCAATCTCTCTAGCAGTTCAATGCATTCCTGATATTTTTCAAACTCATACAATGACTTTGCAATGAAATAAATGGTTCTATCACTCTTATCTATCAAAATTGCATTTTTAAACCATTTCAATGCTTCATCTCTTTCTCCAAACCTTGCATAGGCTGAGGCCAGCATTAGGGCTGCCCTCCCACTTTCTGGGTTTGCGAGTACACATTTTTCAATTGCTTCAATTGCCCCTTTTCTGTCATTTCCTAGCAATTTTCCTATCGACTCTATAAAGAACGCATCAATCATCTTTTTATCCAATTCTTCTGCATACTCACAGAACTTAATTGCCGCTTTTATTTGCCCTAAATTCAGTGCTGCTACTGCCTTTAGATACCAGCTTTCCGCATCCTCTGCATTTCTTTCAACCGCAACGGAAGCATACTTTTCCATCTCCTCCCAATCTAACAGCATGGAAGAGACCAGAGCTGCCAACTTGTAGGGTTCAAACTGAGCAGGCTCTATTGAAATGGCTTTCACAAAATCTCTCTTCGCTTCGCTGAACTTCTCGAGTTTCTGGTATGATTTACCACGCAAAAGTAATGCTTCAAAATGTTCTGGTTTCTGTTCGAGGAACTGGCTAAGGACCTCCGCTGCCTTCTGCCACTCTCCCATCTCAAAGTATGCACTCCCCTTGATGAAGATTGCGTCTATGTACTCTGGATTTATGGAAACAGCCCTATCAAAGCATTCAATTGCCTCTACATGTTTTCCTTCTCTCATCAATGCTACACCTTTGTTGTACCATGCTTCCGAATTTCCAAGTTCTACAGCGATAGCAGATTCGAATGCCTTCACAGCCTCCGGATACCTCTCCATTCCAAGATAGACCGTGCCTAAATTATTCCACACTCTGGCATCATTGGACATCAATTCTGCAGCTTTCAGCAATACCTTCTCCGCATCCTCAAACCTCTTCAGCATCAAGAGAACAGTCCCTTTGTTATACCATGCCGCATACATTTCTGGATTTAACGCGATGCACTTATCCAGTGCTGCTAAGCACCTCTCCGTTTCCCCAATTGCATAATAGAATTCAGAGAGCTGCCTCCAGGCATCAATGTCATCCGGTTTTGCCTCCAGATATTGCTCAAAATGTTCCACGGCCTTTTTATATTCAGCCAAACCCTTGTAAGCTAAGGCAAGTTTAAGATGATATTCTGGCTTTTCCTCGCTCGCTATTAAACTCTCAAACATCTCTTTTGCTTTCTCAAATTCCTCCAGTCCAAGATAGGCAAGTCCCTTGAGCCAGAGCAATGTTTCCTTTTTCACATTGGGTAATTTCTCAGCTCTGTCCAACAGATCCAATGCTTTTTCAAACGCCTCCAGATGAATATGAATTTCTGCAACTCTTATCAAATACTCCTCTCGCTCCTCCTTCGCAATTACATGCTGATAACATTCCAGTGCCTCTGCATCCCTTCCCAACCTCAGAAGGACATTTCCCTTTGCTTGCCAGCCATCGACCACATCTGGGGATAGCTCAATCGCCTTGCTATATGAATAGAGCGCTTCCTCTAGTTTCCCAAGTTTCTCCTCACATCTTCCCTTAAGCATCCAGGCATTGAATATTCCTGTGTCCGCTGGAAGTGATTGTAAATATGTCAACGCTCTTTCCTCTTCTCCAAGCTCAAGTGCACATTCTGCAGCATAAACCCTTGCTTCTATATCATCTAGCTTTTCAAAAATAGCCAACGCCTTCGGAAAGTTACCAGAATGATGATAAGCAATTCCAAGCTGCTTCAGGTATTCATTTTTTGGTGTAAGTTTTACTGCCATTTCAAGCATTTCTAATGCTTTCTTGAACTCCTTTTTCTCAATGTAGGTTTTGCCTCCTTCATAATATGCCTCATCTCCATATGGATTTATTTCTATTGCCTTTTCAAGATAATCTATTGCTTCCTCCAATTTTTGTTGTTTTTCATAGACAATACCCAGCAGCAAAGCACATTCATAAGTGGCCTTTACTTCTAAACCTTTCTTCAACGCGTTCTGTGCCTCCACCCATTTTTCCATGCCAGAATACACTTTCCCAAGATTAAACAGTGCCTGGTAGTCCCTTGGACTTATCTTCAAGATTTCTTCATAGCATTCTGCGGCCTTCGAATAATTCTGTTGTTCTTCATATGAAAGGGCGAGATAATAAAGAGAATTGTAATGCCATGGATTAATCTGGAGGGCAAGCTCTAGTGCGGCAGATGCCTTCTCTATCTCTTTTTTCTCAAACAAAGTCCTGCCCTTGTAATACCATGCCTCAAAATTTGCAGGATTCTTATCTATTGCTTTCTCGAACATCAGGATTGCCTCTTCAAGGTCTCCCTTCAATACTAGAATTCGCCCCATAAGCAAAAGAGCAGCGGAATCTGCAGTTTTTTCAAGTAATTTATCTAGAATCTGACTGGCTTCTTCAACCTCTCCTATTTCAAATTTCCCCTTGGCAACCAGATATTGTACATGCCAGTCGTCTGGTTTCATCTCCATTGCCTTCTCTAAAAGTTGCAATCCTTCCTCTCTTTTTCCTGTTTCAATCAGAGTAAAACCTAGCTTTACATAAGCTTCAGCAAAACCTGGATTCTCTTCGATGCAACTCTCAAAATACCGCCTTGCATCTATAAACTCCTTCTTTTCAAAGTAGGAAGAACCTAAAAGATATACCAAATACCACCGATGTTCACGACTTTCCGGAATGGAAATTGCCCGTTCTGCAGCATAAATCGCTGCATCATACTTCTCCAGTTGGAATTCTACATCCGCCAGCAGTTCCCATGCCTCCACATGGTCAGAATTGCGCTCCACAGCCTCCTTCAAAAATTCTTCTGCTGTCTTAAGACGATTGTGCTTCACTGCAAGTTTTGCTGTAGCTAAATAAATTTCTGGTCTATCTGGATTGATTTTCATGCACTCCTTCAAAGTGCTGAACGCGTCTTCTGTTTGCTCAAGTTCTGCCAGAATTGCGGCTCTCAACAGCCATGCATCAACATTTTTTGAATCTAGCGAAATCGCCTTGTTTATTGTCTCTAGTGCCTCTTGGAAATCATGAATTGCATATTCACATGACGCTTTAGCACAGTATGCCTCGACCATTGCCTCCCGTTCTAGCACATAGATAAACTGGTTTATGGCTCCAGCATATTCCCCTTTTTGAGCAAGTACCATTCCCAAGTTGTATCTCGCAACAGTATAATCTGGGTTTAGGTCAATGGCCCTAGTGTATGCTTCTACTGCCTCCTCAATTTTTCCGCGCCTTGCATAGATATTACCTAGATTGTTCCAGATTTCTTCAATGTCTGGGTTCTGTTTTACAAGTTTTTCAAGAATCTTCAGAGCTTCTTCATTTCTGCCGATTTGCAAGAGGGCATTTGCCTTGTTATACATAGCAGCTACATTTTCAGGAGAAAGTTTCAATGCCTCGTTGTAACAGCTAATTGCACCATCAAAATCCCCATTCTCAAATCTCAAATTTCCTCTGTAAATCCATGTATCAGGATTTGAACTGTCAGCACTCTTCAGAAGTTCCTCTGCGTTCTGGATATCTTTTTTATGATATAGTGCTACAGATTTTACTGCCTTTGCAATCTCTTCCACTCTAGCCATCACCCTTACCAATTACTTGGAGGGTAATAAATATAACTAACAGGTGAAGAACAAAGGGCCTGCTAAAGTATTCAATCCAAAATCCTTTATATGTTATACCTATTTGGCAACACTAATGCCAAAATCCAAAGTGATTGCTGGCCTCTCAATCAACATAATTCTGCTCGGAATTGTGAGTTTTCTTACAGATATGAGTACAGAGATGCTTGTACCCTTGCTTCCCTTCTTTCTGGCTGGACTTGGTGCAACCTCTCTTGTGATTGGAATTGTAGAAGGAATTGCAGAAAGCACTGGCAGTTTCCTTAAACTTGTCTCTGGTGTTTATGCAGATAAACTCAAGAGAAAGAAGATTTTTGTTCTATCTGGCTACTCTATAAGCAATCTCACAAAGCCCTTGCTTGCCCTTGCCACCTCCCCTTTTCATGTGCTCGGCGTTAGAGTTGTGGACAGAGTTGGAAAAGGAATAAGGACAACGCCAAGGGATGGTATCATTGCTGACTCGTCTAAAGAAAGTGAGCGAGGTAAGGCATTCGGATTGCATAGGGCTCTAGATACCAGCGGTGCGGTTGTCGGACCATTAATTGCTCTAATTGTGCTCCTAGCATTTGGAACTGCGATGGATGTTTATCGCCTGGTATTTCTGCTTTCTGCAGTGCCTGGCATTGCTGCAATTATCGTAATTCTTTTCGTGCGAGAAACCAAGGGGAAACAGTCAAGAAAATTTTCGCTTTCGCTTGAAAAATTCCCTCCCAACTTCAGATTCTTTGTAGCCGCAATCGGAGTGTTTGGGATTGCCAATTTCAGCATTGCTTTCTTACTCCTGCGATCCCACCAGGTTCTTGAGATGCCCGTGTATGTGGAAGTTGGTTTTTATGTACTGATGAACATCGCCTATGCCGCCTTAGCCTATCCAATGGGCATTCTTTCAGACAGAGTAGGAAGGAAAAACATGCTTGTGGTCGGCTTCATTGTGTTTGCAGGAGTAATGTTCTGCTTTGCCCTTGTGCATTCTCTCCTTTTTCTGGTGGCACTATTTCTCTGTTTCGGGTTGTATATGGCGATGACTGACGGCACAATGAGAGCAATAACTTCTGTGATGGTTTGCGAAGAAGTAAGATGTTCTGCTTTGGGTATCATCAACCTTGTGACAAGCATCACAATATTCCCTGCTAACTTCATAGCTGGTTTGCTCTGGGATCTATTTGGTTCATGGGCTGCATTCAGTTTCAGCGGGATTTTGGCTTTGGCTTCTGCATCTCTCCTTGCTTTTTCTGTGAATGAGGTTTCTTCAACTCCTTCTTGAGAATTTGCTCCTTCTTCACGGTTTTCCCATGCTTTGCCTCTTTCTTTTCCTCTCTTCTTACCCTCTGTAATCTCCCTGGTGCCCACCAGTTCCATTTCTTGAGGAGAATCATCATGGAAGGCACAACATAAATTCGCATTATCGCTGTGTCAATCAGAATCCCAGCACAGAGTGCAAAACCAAACTGGCGAAGCATTCCCATGCCAGAGAGCATCATGCTTCCCAGCGCCCCTGCCATTATCAAACCGCAGATTGTAATGATGCCACCAGTTCTCTCAACAGCAGTAACAATTGCCTCCTCATCGCTCTTACCCTTGCTCACCTCCTCTCTGATTCTCGTGGTGAGCAGGATGTCGTAGTCAAGGCCAAGACCTACAAGAACCACAAACAGAATCAAGGGCATGAGCCAGAGCAATGGCTGGTTCAACACAATGGTAAACACGAACATTGTTAACGCCAGTGCCCAGGTCGCAGTCATTAAGGTTACTCCAAGCAATCGCAATGGAATCAAAACAGAGCCAAGCACAACAAGGAGCACAATGTAGGCACCAATTAGAACTATCAGCATCATGTAGGGAAAGTCCTTGTCCATCATCTCCTTTATGTCCTGCATTCCTGCGGTGCTTCCTGTGAAATAAATCGCTGCCTCTTTAAAACTCTGATAGTTTGATTTCTGGCTTTTCACAAGCTCCCTTACCTCGTTTATCTTCTTTATTGCATTTGCATGGAATGGCTGCTCAACCAACACAATTGAAATGAGAATTGTTTTGTTGCTGTTCCCGATGTTGGTGTCTATGACTGGCTTATAGAAGTCAAGGGTATCTGAATCACTGTAATTAATCGGGTCACCAAATGGTCTCGTAATGCTGTAAACTTTTGCAATGCCTCCGAGTGCCATGATTTTGGAACACAATGCTTCAGTATCATTGAAAATGTTAATGTTGTAACCCTCATCAGTTCTTACTGGCTCTGTGAGATTGATTAGAATGTATGTGGGCATTATGTCTCCTTTTCCGAAACCCTCTCCAAGTGCATTCATCCCCTGCTTGCTTTCCACATCGGGCATCGTGGAAACAAAGTCATAGCCAGTTTCAAGAGTAAGAGCAGCATAAGCCGCAGGCAGTGTGATGAGAAATGCAGCAACAACTATTGCCTTCGGATGCTTGAGTGAGAATCGAGCCGCATGCCAGAAGTAATTTCTTTTTCCATCCTTTCCAAGCAATGGCTTGATTTTTGATGGCCAGAAAATTTTATCGCCGATGAGGAGGATGAGGGCGGGCAAAAGTGTGAGTGCAGCCAGTATTCCGATACCAATCCCTATGAACACAATTGCACCTATGGTTTGCACCAGCGGGAGGGAACTTATCGTCAGGGCTCCAAAAGCAATCATCACTGTGCCTCCGCTCGTGGCAATGCTCTCTCCTGCCCAGGTAACTGAGGTTTTTACAGCCGCCTCTTTTGTATGGCCCTTTCTCCGTTCCTCACGATACCTTGAAAGAAGGAAAATTGTGTAGTCAGTGCCAGCACCAAGCAACACAGTAAAGAGAAAAGTGGGCACAATGTAATAAATCTGAATCAGGAAGGCACCCACCAGAAACACAATTGCGTCTGCAATCAGAATTACAATTCCCACAGCACCTAGAGGCACAAAGGGTGCCACGAGAGAAAGGAAGTAGATTATCATAAATATAATTGCAAAAGCGACTGCAAAGGTGTCAATATGGGAAACTTCACCCCAGGAGGCCTCCGCTATATCATGGGAGAGCGGTACATCACCCGTTAAATAAACAGTATAGTTGTAGTTCTTGTTCAAATCAGCAATCATTTGTCTCAACACTACCACATTATTGTCCACACTCGCATTATTTGAGCCCTTGAGAAAAGTGATGGAAACAAGCATTGTGGTATTATCTGGACTTATGAATTTATGCAGAATTGCAGGATGAAATTCCATCGGAAGGTTCCAGACACCTCTCGTTTCAAGAGTTTCATTCACTACAAGCCAGAGTGCTGCATCACTCTCAGCTTCAACCACCATTTGTATGTAGTTTGCATCCTTGAGCGGACTGTGCTTTGCAAGGTAATGGCAGCAGAATTCAGTATGCTTTGTGTCATTTGCATAGTTTTTGAGGTTAAAATAGGCCGCAACCTCAAGCACGAAGTCCTTCTCATCACCGCTCAACGAGGAATTGATGTAAGGGAAGAGCATTGCATCCAGAACTATAGCTGTGCGGTTATCTGTATCGTTGTAATCGCTGGAATTCAGTGCACACCAGCCATCATAAAATGCTCTAAAATAGTTGAGGGTTTTGTTCAGCATGGCAGGTGGTGTGCTTCCGTTTATCTGCTCCGCAATGTAGCCAAAGGCAAAACCATCTATTGCTGTCCTTGAGGCCCAGTTTTGAATGTCAAGGGCTGCAGAGACATTTTCGAAAAATTCTCTCGTGGTGTTATCTGGAATGTTTGCAATAAATTCTGGGATTGCTTGCGTCATTGCCGCTGTTCCCCTGTCATAAGCAGTGCCTATACTCTGGTTCCAGTATGTGAAAAATTTCTCAGAGTAGTTGAGGAAAAGTTCTGTGGCATTTGCAAATGCCACCGTTGAAAATAGTTCATAGGCAAATTTGTCTATTGCGGTGGTGTTGTTGTAAGCGCTGCGATTGTTCCAGTCATAGTAGTCAAAGGTATCGTTGAGTTTTATGAGAAGTTCTATCGCCGTGAAGTCAATTCCAGGATAAACTGGTTCTGTGAGATTTGCAAACTCGTCAAAAAGCAACTGTCTTGACAGGTTTCCTGCAACCATCGCGGTTTCCTCAAGCGTGGAGTAATTTCCAAATTCCCTGCTCCAGTTCTCCCCGAAAGCGTCTATGAAGTGCTCCACGGGTGTCAGAAACTCAGCTGGAATTTCAGTAGCAAAGAGTGCGATGTTCTCTTTTATGAGCTCGAGAGCGAAGTTGTTGAGCATCGGTGTATTATCTCCCTCATTGAAAAGTGGGGGCAGGGAGAGATACCATGTTGTGACATTCCAGAAGTGATGAATCTTCTCAAAAAATTCCTTCTCTTCCGTGGTGTTGAATGTGATGTTGCACCAATCTGCTATGGCATTTTCATCTATCGCCTTCTGTGCCCTCGCAAGGGTCGCGTTCATCTCTTCGCTCAGATTATGCTCTCCACTTGTGCTGTTCCAGTAATTAGCAAAGAGGTTGTAATAGGAGCGAAGCATCTCCTTCTCGCTCTCATTCAGTCCATACTGGCCCGCAAACATGTCCATATAGGTGGAAAACTGGGTGTAGGTGAAGTTATCCCGTTCTTCAACCGTGCTTCCGTAATTGGAATAATTCCAGAACATTGCATGAGCTTTGGGGATTGAGTAAACGAGCGTTGCAGAAAAATTTGTGTAGTTCCAGATCATTGCATATTGCAATGGAAGTCCATAAACCATCATTGCTGACTGTTCTGAGAGATTCCAGAGATAAACATAATTTTCAGGGAAGCCGTAAAGCATCTCGCCAATGGCCTTTGCATTACTGGCTGTTGTGTTAAAGCTATCTGGGAGTCCGTAAACTAAGTATGTGGTGCCATTCACATTTTCCTTTAATGAAGGAAATGCCTCGTGAATTGCAGAGGAGGCTGTATGCAGAATATCTCCTGTGAGGATGTAAACTGATGTCACATCATCTAAAAGGGCAATTTCAGTTGATTCCTTTATTTTTGTTGTCAAATTTTCCACGAAGTGCTTTGTCTCCTGAGAGGAAACATTGTGGTTTTGAATTACGACCACTGCAGAGCCATTTGGCACATTTCCTGGAAATTCCTTTTCAATGATTCTATCAGCAACCTTTGATTCTAAATTGTCAGGAGTGATTTTTGCTTCCTCATAGACCAGCACATCACCATAGTGGATTGCGAGGGGCGCAGCTAGTATCAGGAATACTGCCCAGATAATTGTGATTTTTTTAGGGTGTTTCACTATGAGATTTGCGATTTTTCCGAACATGTGGGATGCATACCTGAGGGGGTTAATAGAGTTTTCCCGTAAATAATTAGTAGCCTAAAAAGCCAGTTCAATGTTTATTTCTATCATTCCGTCTGATCATCTGAATGGTAATGCCAGACACAATGAGCATTATCGCGAGCAACACAGCAACCACCGTAATAAAGACATAGTCAATAACTGTAAAACCATCTGTTTGGATATTGAATACCAACTTATAGGTGTCATCTTCAGAAAAAACCTGGATCTTTCTAAAAACAGTTTGATTTCCAGATATGAGATGCACATATAGATATTCTCCTTCCTTAAAACTGGAAGGACTGATATAGGCAGTGGTTTTGCCTATCACCGTTCCCTCAGCCAATACATAACCTGTTTCGTTATAAATTCGATAGTTACACACACCTTGGATCTCAAGAACAATTGAAATTCCTCGCAATGGTGCACCAGATTTCACCTGAAATCTTTCCAAATAAAAATTGTCCGTCTCATTTGTTTCTCTCAACTGGTTATCTGGATCCAGAAAAATGCTGAATTTGAACTCACCAACGGGCAGTATGAGCGTCCGATTGATGCTTCCAGTCGCATTCACGCTCACACTTACATTCTCTCGCCATCTGAAGTTTCCCACTTCAATCAAAGCCACTGTGCTCAAATTCACATTCCCAGGATTTGAAACCTCAACATGCACCGAAAAGCTTCTGTTTTCAACAGGATGTTTGCCTGTATCTCCAAGAATTCTAATGCCGTCCTCTCTGACAAATTCAACACTATTAATTTTTATGTTGGGGCGTCTCTCTCCAATCCATTTCTTCTCATTTTTGAACATCCCGTCAAGATAGAAGTTTCCCATGTATGATGTGTAATTGTATGCAAGAATTTCGTAGTAATCACATACACTAACTGTATAGTTTATCCATGTTATATTTGTACTAGTCACTACTTCACCTGTAGAGTCACAGATGTAAATCATCGCAGCATCTGGATTTTCTATTGCAATTGTGTTGTTTTCAAACCTTGTTTTCACATACAACGATGCTATTTGCAGTGCAGGAGGATTAAGGAAGTCCAGTAGGAACTTATGCCAGCTTTTCTCCTTCGCAAACTGTGTTTTCAGGTATTCTGAGTTGAAGGTAGATTGGGGAAAATAAATGCTGAGACCTGAAGTATTGTCTGCCCGAACACCGCTGGCAGGCAGAAATGCGGTAATTCCACAGGACTTTAATACCGTAGCCTGCAGAGCAGATAACATGTTTCTGGCGCCTTTCCTTATGTTAATGTAGGAACTGTTTAACGATTTCCTAGCAAAATCTCCTAGGTCAACATCTGCCTTGCTGTTACCCTCATAGGTTTCAGTGGAATTTCTAGCTTCCGAAATTTCGGAATGGAGTAAAAATGTAGCCGAAGACAAAGCGAGTGAAAAATTATCTAGAGCATCGACCAGCAAACTAACTTTACTGAGATTTATTGCACTCAAGGCAACTGATACTGAAAGCATGGAGTAGCTTCTATAATGTTTTTCAAATGCTTCCACTGCAACTGTGGCAAATCTCTCTGGTGTAAGCGGTGCCGTTGCCTTTGCTATGTTGAGAAGAAGTGTGTAATTCCAGCCGTTTTCTGGCTCGTCCTTCTGGGAACCAACAAAATATTTAGCGGAGTTGCGTAGTGCATAGACCACTTCCACTAGTGCACCCTGGCAGGCATCAATGCCCAGTACATCGATTTCAAAATCATTCAATGCATCTGCAATTTCTGAGAGATTTAGGGAATCCTTTGACTGACTGTCGGTGCAGAAGCCACGCCAACCACTTCCATGGTCCCAGAGCACTAAAAATGTGTGGTTTCTTTTGAATTGCATGCTGAAGTTGAGAAAGTTTTTAAGGGTATCTGAAGAACCCATGTTAACTTCCTGCGTCTCTGGAATCACTGCACCATCATCATCCACCAATTCAAGGGTATTCTTCTTCACATTGTAAATCCTTGAATCCCCAAAGCCATTTTTATCCAGAAGCACGAGAATGTTTATACTCTCATCACTACCGACTGCCATCATCTGAGCAAGATTATTGTCTGCTGCACTTCCGAGATTGTTGTCTGCATCCATGTATATCAGAAACAGCCAGTCAGAGGATTGAATGCTTTTGAGATTTTTCTCTGCTGTGGGCATGTCCCCCATTGCTGGGACACACTGAATGAGAAGGATAAGAATTAAGAGAATGCTGTAGATTTGCTGAACTTTCATTGGCAATATAGAGTTTAAAGGGATATATCTAATTTGCGAAACAAGCTGGAATAGCGAAATCATGGATGTGAAAAACGGGAAAGGAGATGCTGGAGAAACCCTGCTAAAGGCATAAATATATCCTCAATTATCTCTCAAAAGATTGGGCCTGTAGCTCAGCTAGGTAGAGCAATCGGCTCTTAACCGATGGGTCAAGGGTTCGAATCCCTTCAGGCCCGCTTTTTAAGCCGGAATATCTAATTTTTTCTTGGAATTTCCCATTTTTCACAACTGGAGGTATTCTACTGGAAGAGATATAAATCTAGGTCCTCTTTCTCCTTCTTCTTCCCTTGTAGATAAACAAGAGACCAATTATTACAACTAACGCCCCAACCACCACAGCAGAGTAGTAATAAATAAGCTCATCTTTGCCTTCTTCTATAAGAATATAACATTCATAGTAGCCATCTATAAACCCGGCTTTCGAACAGATTACTGTGAAGAGAATGCGGCCAGTTCTTCCCAATTCTCCACTCTTAGTATAGATTGTGAATTCCAAAATACCGTTTTCGTCTGTTTCAGAGGATATTGCTCTAAAACTTGGCGTGACCCACTGGGGCGATGTAAAAACAGACATGACACGAATGCCAGGAACACCAGCGCCATTTGTGTCCTTGACAGCAATCTTACCTTTATATTCCTTTCCCCCACTGATTTTATCTGGAATTTCAAGTTTGATAGTGATATTTTTCAAAGGTTCTTTAAGAGGATAAATATCTCCATAACCTAATGTTTCTTCAATCGGATATGCAGATGCTGTGCCCCAACCTTCTCCGTCCCAATTACACCAGTAGTTCCCCTCTTTCAGAGAAGTATTGTAGAAGCATAGCGCACCCTTTTGTCCAATACAAATCTCAACCATTTTCCCACCGACTACCCCTTTTCCTTTACCTCCCCAGAAATTATTGTGATAGATTTCGCTACTATCTGCCTGCCCAAATGATAATGGAATCTCTCCAAAAAAGTTGTTTGAAATTACTTCTAAACCTCGCACCTCGTACGTGAAAATTCCTCGCCCACCTGAAACAATAGAAAATCTATTATTAATCACCTTTACATCATGTGCGTGTTGGACGTTAATACCTATCCCACCTGCTAAATCATTTGTAAAGATTCTTACATCAGAGCATGAAATATGCGGAACGGAATAATATTCGTTCAATTCTATACAAGAGTATGCCGCCCATATCTTGTTGCCTGTAATCACCACATCACTGCATCCTTGAAGGAGAATGCCATCAGTAAAGTTTTCTATGATTGTATCTTCAATTATAATGTGATTGGTATTCTCTAGTTTAATGCCATTTGAATTGTAACCACCGATTGAGTAATTCCCATGGAGAACACACTTTCTTATTTTAATGTATTCAAGAGTTAGTTTATGAGATCCTATCCAGATGGCAGGAATCTCATTGGAATATACTTCCAGATTTTCAATTATATATGGATCAGTTTCAGTCCCTTTCAGTCCCACTACCAGACACGACTCCGTTTTCTCTGGTGAAGTCAGCTCGCTCATCGAGGCGAATTGGACCATGCTTTTGAAGGTTACTATCTTCTAAAACATCATTTTCTGAATTGGATGCCGGTGCTAAATTCTGCAGCGAAAAAATAAAAATTAGTAAAATAGATATAAAAATTAAAAATTTTTCTCTCATATCAAATCCACCTTTAGCGGTTTAGACACAATTTCTTTGGCATTATCTTTGTATATTATTGTAATCTGGAGATCGTACAACGGGACCGCCACTGCGTAGTATTCTTTGCCTTGGGTAAGGGTAGTGTTTGAAGAAGTGGCATAGTAAATGCTGATATTCGTGATAGTGGCAGAACTTACTAGCGATGCAGGCCTAGAAATTCCAACTCCATTGTTTGTAAGGTATGTAATTACCTTGTTGGGTGTGTGGGCATCTAATAGTCCTATGTTTACCATGGTAAACTCAGCAAAGGCATTCATCCATACCACCCTGCCCGCTGAATTCACTCTAAGCATAATATCCGCACCAGTATCATAATTGTCATAAGAAACCCTGAAGGATACTACTTTTGTAGTAATGTATTTCAGTGTTCCCTCTGAAACTATGTCGGCATGTATTGATGACAATTTCAGTGTCACATGGGATTTAGCGTGCTTCCATGCAACCGATACAAATTTATTTACATAATCCCACGCAATCTCTGCAGCTTTGGTATTTGAAATAAACTTGTCTTCCGATACGGGTTCTCACTAACTTCCCAAGTTTTGAGTAATATGTATTTCCAGCTCATTAAGCAGTTTTCTCGTGGATTTTGTCACTTCATTCACAAAGTTCTGCTCCCCTACGGTCACAACATAAACTTTGGATAACTCCC
>JAVZCK010000022.1 GCA_038874435.1 Thermoplasmata archaeon | reverse complement strand
ATCATACGAACCATTTAACAAATACATGAAAGTATGGTTTACTCCTCTGATTTCATTTTCTCTGTGGAAAATTGGTAAGGGACAGCGTAAAAGCTTGTGTGGCTCATACCAACCTTCCGAAGTCATGTACCTTGCAAAACCCTTAAATATACGGTTCACTATTGAAAGATATACAGGTGGAATAATGAAAGCAAGAAGTGGACACATTCTGATAAAGGGAAAGATGGACTGGCATCAACTCCAGGATGTTTACACTGAGGTGTTCACTACTTTTCTGAAAGAAACTAAGCAATGGAATGAAAATGAACCTGAACTCAATGATGTGCTTCTCTGCATGAACATTATGGACCTTCAGAGGAACCGGAAGCCAGAGGGTTACAATCGCCCTGGATTCATGCGGCTTTTTTTCCCCATACGAGAAGACGGTAAAATTGAGTTTTGCATCTACAGAAATTCAAAGTGTGCGGAAGTGGTGAACATTACCCAGGACATTGCTAAGATTCTCGAGAAAAATGGAATAGAAAGTGAGGTAATTTTTGACAAGATGCTTCTGCATGCCAACAAGAAAAAATAGGTAAAATGAATAGTGCTTTATTTCCATTTTTTTAGTAATTTTGCAGCGGTTTCTCTGGTTGTTGGGGTTGATACTCAGCAGGTAGCAGATGGTAGGGCTGCTGAGTGTATGGGGATTGCTGCACTTACTGGAGATGTTGGTTTTATGTGTCCAGAATGCATAATCCACAACACAGACAACAATTACGACCAGTAAGACCATGACCATTGTAGAAACCAGAGTGGAATGTCTCTGAAACATTATTGAAGAGGATTTTGCCTATATGGTCAAGATAATCCTCTCTCTGAACGCATTTCTAGGATGGCAGAGTATCACTTTTTGGCTGGATATCCCAGGGATGCTTATTCCATTGTCTAGATTGCTTATCCGACTTATGACCTACAAGTATTGTAAGTGGATATCTACGGAGTTCTGTGCACGGTCTCCACTTGGTTTTTTCTACTTTTCTTTCAGTCCGTCGCTCCGATATGCTAATGCAGCACAAGCAAGAAAATCATCAAGGGTGTGGAGCAAACTCAGCAGGTTCTTCGCTTCAGCAACAGCAAGAATTTCGTTACCTTCTACCTTCATCGAGATATAATTATCATTCTCTAGTTCAATTGCTTTAGCCACAATCCGTGCAGTTTCTTTACTTTCAAATTTTATCCTCAGTTCGGCTCTATTCATCTTCATCCTCTATATAGATTTGTACACCCAGGTCCTTCACAAATCGCCAGCTCTCTCCAGCCCTTCTACCTTCCTCAATCTCCTGCAGAAAATTCTTCACTCTGGCGTCCATGTCATCTGCATAATAAAGGGCACATGCTTCTGGTATCACCCAGGAAATTTTGCCCTCAATTGTCTCCTGTACTGCGAACCTGCCATGGTGTCGGAGAATAATGTGATAAAGCTTCCATTTCAGTTGCTCTGGGAAAACAGAGAGTTGACGGAGCTTTGTTTCAATAATTTCGATGGAAATGTAGGTGTGGGTGAGGAATCTGCCTGCATCTGTAGTGTCAATTGCAAGAGAGACACTGTATTCCTGAATTTTTCCAAGGTCATGAAGGATTGCTGCAGTAATCAGCAGGTCCCTGTTAAGTTCAGGATAAAGTTCACAGAGGGTAGAGCAGAGCCGCACCACATTGCAGGTGTGTTCCAGAAGTCCGCCAATGTAGGCATGATGTTTCATTTTGGCTGCAGGACTTTCCATAAAACTCTTTTTCAGATTCTCATCTGCAAAGATGGATTTGAGTAATGCACCGAGGTTTGGATCTACAATTTTCCCAATTTCAGACTCTATAAATTTCATCAGTTCCTCCCTGTTCTTTTTTGTGATGGGAACCAACTGCAATCCCTTTGCCTCCTCATCAGTGCAAATTCTGAACATGTCCTTCTCCTCGTTTATGTTCACTGTGAGTTCATTAGAGTAAGTGTCCATAACAACATCGCCTTCAATTTCTACCAGTGTCTTGCTAGGCTGGATCGCCTCGTAAAATTCCATCACCTTTGAGTGGATTGGCATTCCCCAGAACTTTAGCGGAATTTTTGCTTCTCCATCTGAAATTGTTATTTTAAAAAATTTACCTTTCGTATAATCTTTTACGAAGGCCTTTTCCCAGACCACGAACTTACCAGCAATTCTCTGCCCCTCTACACACTCCGAAATTTTGCTCATAATTAAAAGAAAAACAGGGAGTATATAAAAAGATTGGAGAAAGATTTTATGCGTTGCTTGTTGTTGTTTCTGGAGCAAAAACCTTTGCACTGAGCACAACAAGTATGCCCCATGCCGCAAAAATCACCAGCGTCATTGGAACGCCTACAGCAAGCAGTTCTGGCACTACCTCATCCATTCCTCTTGTAAGAAATGGGAAATAGGGAACAATCTCCTGGTGTGCATAGTGTTCCACAGCCAGCATCAGGGCACCGCCCCAGAGCATTAGGTTCAGTCCTGCAATTCTTGCGTTCCAGACCGATGAAAATCTCTTTCTGCCAAGCACTGCAATCAACAGCACGATAAATCCCACTGCCGTTGGCACAAGAAAACATCCCATTTTTTCACCTCCGTTCTTTCCTTCCAAATACCTTTTCAATCCCTATACTACCTATCCACACGCCAAGCACAGGAATCAGCATCAAAAAGCCAAGCAATGTAGCGTTACTCACGAGTCCGTCCGTCTCAAACTCTATGAACTCGCCACCTTCTTCCATGTACCCTATTAGGTGGTCAACTAGAATCATCAATGCTGCACCCCAGAGCATCAGGGAAAGATAGTGCACCTTGTACTTCTTCCCTGCATTTTTCTGTTTTTCTAGTACGAAGTAGATTGCAGTAGCAATCACAGCACAGATTGTTGTTGTTATCAGCCACATTTTTCCACCTCTACATTGGTAGCACTTTTTTCTATTTGTTGCTACAAAATGCATACTGATATATAAAAATTGCTACTACGTTATTCACAAAAAGGTCTCTGTTGAGTTCCGACTTTATCCATCGTTTTGTCAGGATGCAGAAGCAGGAATAAAAATATATAGGATAAGAGATATAGGTGCAAATACAAAACAGAACTGGAGGCATTGCAAATGGTAGAAGAAGTCATCTGCACAGTGGAGTTCATAAAACAGGCAAACATCTACCTGGCAAGGGTTCAAAGCGAGGTGGGTGGAGTTCGGGAGTACAAGAGTAACTCTATAAACGAGGTGCTGGAACAAGTAGTAATTGACCTACAGGAAGAATTCGAATCATCTTTTGAATAATTTTTCTATATTTTCAGCACCCCATTTTTCATTATTGGGATCCACTCTCCTTTTCTCAATAGACAAATTGTCGGTTTTTTAATCAAGCAGTCGTAGTGGTTGAGTGCTGGCGCATCTTCGTCGTAATTTGCACCGATAGCCAAATGGCAGGTGCCGTAGACCTTCTCGTCTTCTAGCATATTTCCACTTATTATCGCCGAGTGATTGAGTCCAATCCCGATTTCTCCTAGGTGGGTAGCATTTTTCATGTAAATTTCTGCCTTGTCTCTGTCAAATTTCCCGTTTTTTTCCATCTCCTTTACCTTATTTCTTGTAATGGCAATGCTTTTCTGCAGCAATTTTGCATCTTTGCCACCAGTGATTTTTTCCCCGAATCCATCCCTGAATTCAACTTTTACTGGGCGTTCGGTAACTACATCTCCCCAGTATGTAGAAATTGAGCCATCAACAACAACGATGCCATTTGTCTTTTCGATTGCAGGAGAGAGATAAACCTCCCCTGCAGGAATATTACCACCTGTACCAGGTGTCGAATAATTTCCATCGTCCTTCTTAGCTTTTCTTCCTGCAATACCGATTTCCACATCGGTCCCGTTTTTGCTCTGGATTCGTACAGACTCCGCACCTTCAAACATCTTAGCCAGTTTCTCCGCATCACTTCTCATCTTTGCATAATCAATATCAACTGCTCTTTCAAAAATTTCTCTTGTGATCCCTGGAGTCCATATTGTACGAATTTTCTTCATTGCCATATAAGCATCAAAAATGTTGGTATATTCTTTGCCATTAACAATATATGGATTTACGAGGGCTTCTTCGTCTTTTCCAAGCTTTAATTCTGAAATGGACATTACCACTTCTGGCTCTGTTTCGATTGCCTTCCTCACGATTTTTTCCATAAAGTCAACCTGGGTCTTCCGCTGCTGGATGCAGATGACTGGTTTTGCACTGGTCTTGAGACACGAATTATAAATTGCGGTTGAAATTGTTAGCACATCCCGAGACGGATTCGTAATAATCAGTACTCTTTCGTCTTGTTTTATGTCAAGCACATTCTTTGTGATTGCCAGAGCACTTTTTTTTAGTTTCTTTTCTGATAGTTTTGCTGCTGTCATAAATAGGAGAACGCAATCTATATTATATCACTTTGGGATGAGCACTCCTTTTTTATTTAACTGGGATGAGGTATAATAGAATTAATTTGAAAATGTTGATACAACAGCGTTCAAAAATTTTAGGCCTGTACTAAATGAAGCAAGGGTAAACTTTTTTAATATCTTCTTGTATTCAAGTTCTGTTTAAGCCGTCGTAGCTCAGCGGTGGAGCGTCCGGCTGTTAAACTGCATAAGCAATGCAGAGACCGGCAGGTCGGCGGTTCGAATCCGCCCGACGGCGCATCTGGGTCCGTAGCTTAGCCCGGTGGAGCGATTGGCTCATAACCAATTGGTCGTCGGTTCAAATCCGGCCGGACCCATTACAAACTACCATTTATAGTCGGCTAGACCCAACCTTTTGATCGTCTCCTCTTTTATTCTACCGTTAGGGTCAATCCCTCTGATGGAATAGTACTCACCGAGCATTTGTTCAAATTCTTCTTGTGTAATAACTCCTTTATCTGGCACTTCTGGGAGTGGTGTGAGGAATCTTGCTGGCAAAGTATCATCAATGCAGCCCTCTCTTTCGTTAAACATCCGCTGGAGGATAAAACCACGTTCACCAATTTCGAGAAAATCCTCCATTGTGTAGTTGAAACCAGTTGCGAGATTTACAAGTTCAAGCAATTCGGGCAACTTGATTGCCCCATATTGATGGGTAAACTGGCAGAGAATGAGCGAATTTCCTAGCACACAAAAATCCTGTGTTTTTGCAATCATTCTCGCCTTTCCTTCTATTCCGTACCTGTCCATTTTTTCTGGGACACCCAGTAGCGACTCTGTGTTCTTGGTGAAGTAGGTATCGTGGTAGGAGGCAACATGACACCCTCCTCTGTTTGCGGTTGCGTAATTGAGCCCGAGCCCTTTCTTTCCTCGTGGTTCGTGCATTGCCACTTCCAATCCCTTAACATGGATGGCAAATTTCTCTGCTTCTTTACCGATTTTATCTGCCATATGCTTTACTCCTTTACCAGCAATCGCACCAAACCCTCTATTTTCCACCATGTCTTCAAGCAACCGGATTATTGCCCTTTCATCACTCCAGTCGACTTTGTAACCCACATCTTTCTCGCTTAGGAGCCCTTTTTCCATCGCTTCAATAACGAATGCGATAGACACGCCTGCAGAAATTGTGTCCACTCCATACATATTACAAATCTGGTTTGCTCTAGAAATTGCAGGTAATGAACTGTTCAGAAGGAGGGACCCAAAAGAGGCAATGGTCTCATACTCAGGACCGCCATATTCTTCATCTACATTCCAGCCATGTTGCTCCTTCGTGCATTTTACAACCCTTTTGCAGCCGATGGTGCAGTCAGAACAAGTATCTCTCCTTACAAGAATTGTATCAACCATTTTCTCGCCAGAAATCTCGTTTGCTTTTTCGTAAGAGCCATTTTGGAAATTTTTTGTGGGCAGGATTGCCAGTTGCGAGAGGGGTTTCACAATTCCTGCAGTACCATACTTTCTGAAATTTTCATTTTCTTTCCCTATTCTCCGAGCAATCTCTCGTACTTTTTCCCCTAGCAGCTTAGAATCTGCCCACTCGATCACACCTGTGCCTTTCACCGCGATTGCCTTCAACTTTTTCGCTCCCATAAGCGCCCCAAATCCAGATCGCCCCAGTGCCCGATTTCTATCTACAATAATGTTGGCAATGGGCACCTGTTTCTCTCCAGCAGGACCTATAGAAAGAACTTCTGCTTTTACTCCGAGTTCTGCTCGGATTTCTTTTTCGACATCTGCTGTATACTTTCCCCACAATTTACCTGCGTCTTTGAACTCGCAAAAGCCATCATGAATCCATAAGTACCTGGGCTGGGCTGCGGTTCCAATAATTATAACTCCATCAAATCCACTTTTCTTTAGTTCTGGCGAGAAAAAACCACCTGCATGGGCTTCGCCCCATATACCAGTTAGTGGTGATTTACCGCATACTATGAATCTACTGTGTCCCGGTAAACCACTGCATGTTAGAGGTCCAGTCCCAAAAAACAACATCGCATTTTTTTCAAGAGGATGCAATCCTTTCTTTGTCTCTCTCATCAGGTAATGGGCGCCAAGAGAAGTGCCACCCATGAACTTTCTCAAGATTTTCTCATCTAGTTTCTCCACTTTTGTGGTTTCATTGGAAAGGTCAACCCTCAGAATTTTGCCATTGTACCCGAACATGTGCTGTGAAATATGTCCATTTTATTTCAATTTTTTGGGCAAGAAGCTTGGATAAAATGAGGGTAGTTTGCTTATCACCTTTCTCCACGATTTTTCCGATGCTATGTGGTTAACTATATTATATTGTTAACGATGTATCAGATGCACAATACCACACAAAGTTTATATATAATATTGCCGATGTTTTACCATAAAAACCTGAAAGAGGTGAGGAAGGTGGAAGAAGAATTTAAAACAAACAATAGGAAAATGAGGAATGACAGCAGTGCTAGGGTGCCTTTTGCCCTGGTTGCAGTGATTATCTTGATTATGAGTGGTTTTGCAATTGCATTGATAAGCAGCGTATCCTACCAGAGGTATGCAGAGCCTGCTCCTTCTCAGTCATTGTATCTTGGTGACATTTTGAGAACGCAGCAGGACCGGATAAGGTCGTTAGCAGAGGAAGCAGTAATGCGTTCTGTAGAAAATCTACAGACCCAGCAGATGTGGTACATTAGCAACGATGCCTACATGAAATTTGTGGATTTGATGAACAAGAACACTGGAGAACAGAATAAAATTGCTGGTAGATATGTGATGACCTACAGCAAGCCCGAGCTTAAGGTAGGAGTAGTGCCTTTTGAATATAATACTGTAAACGCTTTAGGAATGAAGGCGAAACTACGAAGTCCAGTATATTTGAGGATTGCCGGTAGTGTTGATGTTACATTCACAGATACCATCACAAAAGAAAAGGTGTTGACTACCACTGTGGATCTGGATAAAGTGGTGCCCACAACTAGAGCATTTATAATGGACCAGGCAGCAAGATATCAGTTCGATCTGTCTCCAAATGGATTGGGAAACGATATTCTTACCTACATACTCCAGAAGAATCTAGACAATGGTGTAACTCCTACGTCAGATAATGTTAAGGGTGCAGTTCAATTTATAGTGGATTTAGAAACCGCAATGCTGTTCAGGAAAACAAATAATGCGGCACTTCACAACTGGATTATGAGCTTGCCTTCAAAATCAAATGTAGATGTTTATGATGCCTATAAACGCACAACAGGTGCCGGGAGTGGAAAAATCAGAGTTGACCTTTCTGAATATGGGAACACCTTTATCTTCTATGGTGAAAGCACAAAACTGGGAGATACTGAAAGGAAGTACGATGTAAATGTAGGTCTCACGCTGCCTACAGCAAACATCTCAATCATTCCCAGACAGTACTCTTTGATGGACCTTTCTTCAACAAGCACAGCGGCAATCACATATGATATTTATGTGAGGTACGGCACCGTAAATATAGAGGGTTGGGAAGTTAATGTTCCAAGACCTGTAAAGTATAAGACAACGCTTTCATTTGAGCTGAATGCAAGAATTTTCAAGTTTATTACGAGCAGTGCAACCTCTAAAGACCTACCGGGTGTGGAAAACACTGTCTTTTTCGAGAACAACTTTGGAAAACTTTTCACTGCTAGACATGATGTGAAGATTGAACTTAAGAATGCAAAAAATGAAGATGTTTCCACACTAAAAGATGTGTTGGTTGATGTGTACATAGATGGCATCAGCGTTGGTCTCTACAAACCCTCAGATTTCCCACTAACATTGAAGAGTGTAAGAGAGGGAGAGCATCTTGTAGAAGCTACCCTCATGTATGGAAATGGGGAAATGGAGAATGGAAAAACGGTTGTCACAATTCCCAAGACAGTAACAAAAGGTGTGGTTGAGCAAGAATTCAATACAACCTCCGGAGTTAGCACCTCTACATTCTGGTCAATCAGTTTGGCATACATTCACGGAGTGCCGCAGGAACAGAGGATGCTGAAATTGTCTGAATTGTATGGCGCAATTGCGGGCTATCCATTCCCCGAAGACATCAAGAAGATTGATTTCAGCACAAACGAAACAATGAATGCAACCCTCAAACCGTACATTCAGTGGTGTGAAAATTTCAAAGAATATTTGAAAGACGCCAGGAATTCTGTTGCCTTCACCTACAACTTTGAGGGCTATTCGCTTGAAAAATCAATGGTCTCTGCGGTCTCTACATGGGAAGAACTCAGCAAGTCCATGATGTACATCAGAGATACAAGAGGTTTGAACCCACAGCAACTTTTGAACCTTACTGGGAATGTTTATTACAATATTACTAGCATACCAACCTACTTCCCACAAATTGACCAGTATTCTGACATAATCGAAATGATTCTTGAGGCAGTGCAGCCAGGTGGTGTATTAAGTGGATTGTTTGAGGGCATGGATTCGTTACCCTACTACATTGAACTGTTCAAGCAGTTCAAGGACTGGTACGATAATCACAGCGGAGACCTCGGAATGTATGGTCTTCTAGCGACAGGAGCGGTTGTGGCTTTTGTGGTTGGATGGTATGTTTATGCCCCTGATAAAAACCTGACGGAATACATTCAACTCTTGAAGCAACAGTATCAGATTTGGAAACCAAGAATTGAACAACTTCACAATCTCTTCAGTTCAATGGGTGTAAATGACATCTATGGATTTGGTGCGGTTGTGCTTGGCAAATACTTCTTTGGTGGTGGTCTTAGCTGGGTGGACTATGTGGATAATGTGATTGCTCAGCTCAACTACTGGAAGCCGAAGATAATTCAACTCAGAGGCAATCTTCAGTCCCTGGGTGCGGATAACATCTATGGGTATGGCGCAGTGCTTCTCGGCAAGTATGTGTTTGCTCCGAACCTGAATTGGTCTGAGTACATAGACGCGCTTAACTCCTACATGCCCGACATCATAGGCCTCAAGAACCAGTTTAACGCAATTGGAATAAAGGACATTTATGGGTTTGCGGGAGTAATTGCCTGTAAGTACATGTTTGCCAACGACATGGACTGGGGTACCTACCTTAACCAGCTCAACACGGTCTGGATGCCGAAGATTGTTGCAATTGCAGATAAGTTCAAGACATACGGTATCAACGACCTCTATGGTTTCGGTGCAGTTATCCTTGGAAAATTCGTGCTTGAACCGAACGGCGACTGGTTGACCTATCTAGACCATGTGCCCACATACATAGACAGAATTTTTGCAATGCGGGATTCATTCAAAGCACTTGGAATTAATGATGCATATGGATTTGCAGCAGTGGTGGTGGCGAAGTACACGGTTGCAAAAGATATAGACTGGTGGAATTATACTCAGAATGTAACTGATTTCTGGCTCCCACAGATCGTTGCTCTGAAAGAGGCGTTTGGGGCATTGGGCATAAATGAGTGGTATGGATTTGCAGCGGCTGCAATTGGAAAGTTTGTGTTCGCACCAGACATGACATGGGCAGATTACATTGTGAAATTGAATGAGATTCTCGATGTAAAGAGAATCAACTTCCTGAAGGATTCATTCAAGACCCTCGGGGTCAGTGACGCTCTGGGCTTTGGAGCCGTGATAATTGGAAAGTATGTATTTGCACCAGACAAGGACTGGAATGAGTATCTTGATGAAGCTGCATCGTTTATCGGAGACATTGCAGACCTGAAGAACATGCTGAGGAACGACTTGGGCCTCGGTAACTATGACATTTATGGGTTGGCTGCCGTGGGTCTTGGTAAGTTCATCTTCGGTGCAAATAAGACATGGAAAGAATACATCCAGGATGTAAAATCAGAACTTGGTTTCTGGATCGGGCAGTACAATGACCTCAAATCAATGTTTAGCCAGATATTCAATGTGCTTGGAATAGATGACAAGTACTCTTACCTTGGATTCGCAGCTGTGGTTGCTGGCAAATTCCTGTTTGCTCAGGATATGTCCTGGAAGGATTATGTATCTACCATCACTTCTTACAAAGACCAGCTTTCAAAGTATCTTGATTTCTACAAGGAGCTTCAGGGCACACTCGGAACTGGCGGTGCTGCTGCAGCAGTGGGTGCGATAATCCTCGGAAAGTACATGTTTGCACCTGACATGGGCTGGACAGATTACCTCAACAGTGTTATGAATAGTTATCACTTCTGGGCGGGCAAGCTCCAGGATTTCATTGGAATCTTTTCAAGATATGGTGACCAGCCGATGGTGTTCCGTCTAATGTTCCAGTTTAGAGACGCAGTTCAGCTGATAGACGATACAGCGATGTTCTTCATAAATGATAATACCGATGTGTGGTCGATAATTGGGAAAGACAACTGGGTCAAAGTCCACGACTTCATTTCTACGTACCTGAAAGGCATCGTTGACATCATTAACATTGTTGAGAAAGGACTCAATCTCTACACTTCAGTGCTCAACCTGATCAAAGAATGGAAGGACTTTGATGACTGGACAAATGTTACGAGCGTGCTTGCTCTGCTTACAGACACAGTGAATGTTGCAATTCAGGCTGTTGATTTCCTCATAGACATCGTTACATTCCTCAATGAACAGTGTCTGCTGAATGGATTGATTCAGATTAAAGAAACCCTCATGTGGATTTCTTCAAACCTGATGGTGATTGCAAATGCAATTGTGGCTGTTGCAAATGTAGTGCGCATGTTCATGGATGAGTTGAAAGCGAACAACGGAGACATAGTTAAAACACTGACACATCTATTCTTTGGATTTGACCTCACTTCTGCAATGTGGTACATGGCACTTGGTAGTGCTGTGCTTGCAATAGGTGAAGCCCTTGCAGCTTTCGGTATCTCAGTCAGCTGGATACCAGTAGTAGGACAGGTGTTGCTTGCAATTGGAGCAGTTATCCTGATAATCTGGGCTATATTCAACTGGGATGACTTTGTGGGTATGCTCTTTGGAGGTAAAGACCAGTCGTTGCCTGTGAACGGCGAGGAAGTCACCAAACTGAAGAACGATGTTACGACAAACCTGAACAGTACGATGTACTTCTTTGCGAATGTAAACGAGTCAAAGCCACTCACATCAATCAGGGATGCCACGATTGCTCAGGCATCTGGATATCACCTCAAGCAGTTTGCTGCCTATGCAGTGGATGAGAAAGTAGCAAAAGACATGGAGACCCTCGGCAGCTGGTACAAAGAGTACGGTACAAATCTCAACAACTACACAAAGCACCAACTCCTGATGAAATGGGCTGTGACAGAATTCTGGAGACAGGCAGACGACTTTGTGGACAAGAAGAACAAGGCAAATCCAACCTATGGAAAGCACAGTGAGGGTTTTGAGGACACATTTGTGTCCAAGGGACTGTTCAAGAAGAAAAAGTATGTCCATTGGTACATTGCGCTGATCTATGTCACAGATAAGAATACTGGTGTAACCACTCAACTCCGACAGAGCGATGGGCAGATTGAGAGCTTTATTGATGCCCTGAACTACACCACTGTAGAAAACTACACGATAAAATACGAAATCATTGGAGATAAGATTCCACCGCAGGGTATTCAGGACTGGGCAGATACAATGAAGAAAGTGGGTGATGAACTCACATACTGGAACGAAAGAATGGCAGAGGCAAAGGCGAAACTGGACTATGTGAGAAACTTCTTTGATGCTAAGAATTTCACTAAGGACTGGGGCTATATGCAGATCTACCTCGATCCAGAAATTGAGGAAATCGATGTTTCAGTCAAGCTGAGCACTGGTGGAAGCTTTGCATATGCACACAACTACACAGTCCAGGGCACAACGACAAACCTCAAGTTCCACATTGCTAAGGATGACTTGAAACCCTACTCTCTCTATCTAACACCTGGAACCTATATTGTCTCCTGGTCTAATCCGACACCCCCAGTAACCCTAAATGGCACGAGCACTACAGTTACAGTGAAAGCATACAGTTCACCAGGGTTCAATGCAGCAGTGGTGAAGATTGAAGTAAAGCACAAGTACAATATGGCATTCAGAATTGAGGACATTCCAAATCTCAATGCTTACTACAATTACACATATGTGGTTAATAACACCACCTATACAATTGCAAAGTGGTTCTGGGGCTTCAAATACGGTGCCCATGTGATAGTTAGTGGTGTAGAGCCAAATGGTGTTGCCCATGTGATTACAGAGTACAACTTCGGTGAGAATCCGCCCAGTGGCTACATCACAATCCCTGATTATGTGCTGCAGCCAGGTGGCAAGATCAAGATTGAGGTATGGATTGACATTGACAAGAATCCAAGCAGTATGAAGGACTATGATGGTACTGAAGCCATGAGTGCAACGCAGACTGCATTCTATAGATGGGAGAAGAACGGTGCTTACTATGCTGATGTGGAAAACGGGAGTGCACATGGTGGGGTTTACAAGGAGACCAGTGAAATAAATGTGTTTGCGTACGCAAATCCAGCAAAACCATCTGAGGAAAAGAAGTTCGTTCTTAGAATCTATCCGAGCACTGGCGACGATACAGTGTATCCGAGAAGTGATGCAGGCACCTTCCATGTATGGGCTTTGGAGAGCAGTGGCGGTGGCGGACCCTATCCCCCACCAAATCCCGGCACCTACAACCGCCAGGCAGCTTACAACTATGCCCAGCAATACTGGAATAAAGTATGTGCCTGCGGTTATGACTACAACCCCTACGGTGGTGACTGCGCCCACTTTGTTTCAGAGTGCTTGCTTGCTGGTGGCGTTGACAACCGTGGCTATGGCGGTGGACACGACAAGATAATTGTTTACTGCCCCCACATGTACAGCTGGTTCATGAACCAACACATTGGTAGCAGGGTAAACAGCATTAATCAGATGGATGTCGGTGACATAATCCTCTATGACTGGAATGGAGATGGCACATGGGACCATGCAGCCCTCTACATTGGCAACAACCAGGTGGCAGCCCATAACAACAATCATTGGGGTGCATACTGGACACTTGGCGGTGCAAGTGCCTATGCGCTGCTCCACATTGAAATCTAAAGATTTTTCCACCTTTCTTTAAACTTTTTTTTTGTTTTTGATTTTTGGCATTTCCTTTATCTTTGCCATCTATTTTGTCATCGCCTTTTTGAACACAGGTACTGAAATTGCAAGCAGAACTGTTCCGAAGCCGATGAGAATCGCAAGTTCCAGAGAAACAGCGGAGAGGTCAGCGCCGAGCACCATCACTTTACGCAATGCCGTGGTGGCATAGGTTAAAGGTAGAAATTTTGCAATTATCTGCATGAATTCAGGCATCTGCTGGATCGGGAAAAATACGCCACTCATAAACATCATCGGAAACATCAGGGTCATCATTACCATGGTTGCGGTTTCTTCCCTATCTGAGAAGGAAGTTATGAGAATTCCAAGCCCGACGAAGCTGTAAACCGTGAGCAAGATGAGCAAGATTACCAGTAAAATGTTGCCATGGATTGTGACACCAAACAAAAACACTGCCAGCAGGAAAATAATGACTGCCTGCACGAGCCCCCTGATAGTTTGAGCAAGAACTTTGCCAAGAATTATTGAGAGGCGATGAATTGGTGCCATTAGCATTCCATCTAATGTACCGACATCCCTTTCGTAGGAGATTGCATGCGGTAAGCCAGTCATCACAGACATCATCAGGGTCATTGCAATTATGCCGGGTGCAACAAACTGGAAATAGTTCGAATTCCCCTCTACAATTCCTCTGTATTCTACATTGTAGGGTTTTATGTAGGAAATCGTGTAATTCATTGATATGTTGTAGGTTGTGTTGAGTTTATACATTGCCACCTGTGTCCCAATTGCCTCAATCGTTTTTGCAAGCACAATCTGCATCGTTGCGGAGAGTTGTGGGTTAGATTGGTCTGTAACAATCTCCACGCAGCCCTGTCTTCCCATGATAATCTCCGTGGTAAAATTGGAAGGTATCACCAAGCCAGCAGATAATTCTCCATTCTGGATTCTGACCTTAATTTCTTCAAAATCTCTTGCCTCGCTTAACCTCATCATGCCAGTTTGATTGTTTACAGCATTAATCTGCTCAATCAAAATCTGGCTCATATTCATTGAGATGTTGGTATGATTATGGGGAACATAAACGGTGTATCCCTCGTCAAGGTTTGCAATTGCAACTGGCTGGTCTTTAAGTGTATTATTTGAAGGAAATATAAAGCCCACCATTGCCATCATAAACAGAGGCATGAGAACAAGCATAATCACCCGCATCTTGCTCCTTGAAAACTCCACGAGGTCTTTCCAGCAAATCCAGAAACTATGGATAAGCACATTTCTTGCACTCATTTCTTTCACCTCCTACCTCTCTCATTTTCGTTGCTCCATGGCTTCCTTCTGGTATGACTTATTCTCTTTGTATCTTCACGAATTTCTCTGCCTGTAAGATGGATAAACACATCTTCAAGTGTCGGCTCCAAATTTCTTACAGTTCTGATTCTGCCATTATTTTTCCTGATTAAATCAAGTAATCTATCAAACGAGTCCTCGCCCTTCGCCCGCACCTTCACTCTTGTAGCATCTTCTTGCACTACCGAAACGACGAAATCTGCAGTCCTGATACTGCTCAATAATTCTGTATTCAGATTGGGAATTTCAAACTCCATTGTCAGTGTATCAGTGCCAGAAACGATTTTTTTCAGGTTTGATGGAGTGTCTAGTGCCACAATTTTGCCCCTGTCAATTATGCCTATGCGGTTGCAGAGAATCTCTGCTTCAACCATTATGTGAGTTGTTAGAATCATTGTTGTTCCTTGCTCCAGATTTATTCGTTTTATAAGCTCACGGATTTCCACTGTTGATTGCGGGTCGAGTCCGAGTGTGGGTTCATCAAGAAACAGAATTTCTGGTTCGTGAATCATCGCTCTAACCACATTTATTTTCTGCTTCATTCCTGTTGAAAATGTGCCTACTCTCTTGTGCTTCCATTTCTCCATTCTCACAAACTTCAAAAGTTTGTCAATCCGTTTCTCAAGTTTATCATCTGATAGATTGTAGAGTTTCCCGTAGAGGCGCAGATTCTCCCAGGCAGTAAGGTCATTGTACATTATCAACTTCTCAGCTACAAGTCCGATGTGTTCCCTCACCTTTGCATCTTCTTTAACGATGTCATAGCCAGCAACTTTTGCCGTCCCTTCCGTGGGTCTTGTGAGTGTGCAGAGCATTCGCATCGTGGTGCTTTTTCCTGCGCCATTGGGTCCAAGCAACCCGAATATCTCGCCTTTTTTAACATCAAAATTCACATTGTCAACGGCTGTGAAACTGTTAAATCTCTTTGTAAGATTTCTTACCTCTATTGCGTTCATTTATTATCACCATCCAGCTTTGCTATACATTCATCCAGAATTTCCTCAGTTTTCTTTCTGTTTTTTGAAGCGAGAGCCATTGCAAGTTCCCAGATTTGTCCCAATTTTCCCTCGATTTCATCCTCTCCAACAATATCGTGGAGCAATCTTCTTATCACCGTAAACTTTCTTTGGGCTTCTTTTCGCATTTTCTTGAAGTTTGAGAGAAATTGTTCACCCTCTTCTGTAACCATGTAAACTCTTTTAGAGCGTTTTCCTATACTTTGAGGCTGAATGAGCTTTTCTTTTTCCAGTTTCTTAAGGAGTGGGTAAAGGGTTCCCTTGCTTGGCACCCATTTTCCTTCGGTTTTTTCCTCGATTTCTGAGAGAATTTCATAGCCTGATTTTGGCTTTTTCTGAAGGGTGTGCAGAATGTAGAGCGTCAGAAAGGTTTTTGCTCCTTCCTCACTTTTGCACTTGAATTTCATAATACCAATCATAATCCCCTGCAACCAGCACCATTACTTAAATGTTTCGAAATCGAACGGTACGATGCCGAACATTATTCTTGCCAACTTGTTCAAAGAACTGAGTTGTGCACCATGATAAATAAATATATCCTTATTTTAAACTGTTTCTACGCTTAGCTTTTTCCTTTATTCTCCGCCCAATAAATTTAAATAAGACAAACATATACTTCAATCTGGTGATGTTATGAAGTTGAATCAAATAGGGATGATAGGAATTGTGCTTGCCACAATTCTTATTGGGGCAGGGATTGCGAGCGCAGACAACAACACGACCGGTACGAGTCCATCAGATCTAGCATGGCTCTGGGCTATACTTGGTGGGTTACTTCAGTTGGTAATAGGCATAGCACTTGCGATTGCATCCATATATCTAGGTTTGAACGTACTCTCGAAGTTGATGCCGAAGATAAACATTTGGGATGAGGTTAAGAAAGGCAATTACGCAGTGGGCATTGTTTGTGCAGGTGTAGTAATTGCCTATACCCAGGTGATTACCAGTGGCATAAGAGGAATGACTACTGCCATCACAACGAACCCAAGCTTGTTGGGTTTCATTGCTGCACTGATATCTGTGCTTATTGGTATCTTACTTGCATCTCTCGGTATTACCCTTGCTTTCAAAGCACTGGATAAACTCACAAAGAACATTGATGAAACCGAAGAATTGAACAAAAAGAATCTTGCAGTGGGTATTTTAATTGCAGGTATCCTCTACGGTGTCTCCTCGATGATTGCAGCAGCTGTCTCTGGCATCGGTGGCGCAATTGCAGCAGCGATGGGTGCAGGCAACATCCCACTGTAAAAACTTATATACTCCTTTTTTATTTTTCTTTTATGAAATCTGTAAAAGTGTTGTCTGTGTTGTTTGTATTGTTTTTCATCTGTTCAATGGGTGTAATCGGTGCACCAGTGATTCCATATAATCAATATGGGCTTGCGTACAAAGAGGGGAATCTGTTACCATCTAATTCTACAATAACTGCTTGGATAGATGGGGTCAAATATGGCAATGCAAGTGTCAATGCTACTGGTTTCTATGACCTCATCGTGCCCGGTGACAATATTACTGTGATAAATGGCACGATCGTAAATCCAGTTAAGGAGGGTGGAATAGACAATGATATGATTTATTTTACATATGAAACGAACGGAAGCATTTATTTTGCAAATCAAACATCAGTATACGTAAATGGTAGCAGCGTAGAAAAGAATCTGACATTTTATGCTACCACCCAGAAAGCACTTATCTACGAAGTAGTCGCAGAGCCAGGGGATGGCGGTAGCGATTATATCTATCTCTACTTCCCACTTATTTCGGCTGTGAATTTACAGGACTGGAAACTTGAAAAGTGTGGAAATGGCAGTTATAGTGCATGGAGTGCCCCCTTATCTAGTTTAACTACGCAGATATATCCCTCTGGCAGTAACTACCTTTATGTTGACCTTGGAGGAAACATTCTATCAGGTAATGGTGGGAGTCTTAAACTACTTTGGTATTCTTCTGCTTCTTCTGCATGGCTGTGTATAGATAGAGTAGAATGGAATGCCACAACTGGCGGGACGCACAATTATTCTCCAAGCAACACACTTATGGAAGATGCCACGGGTGCGGTAACTCCAGGCATGTCAATAAAGAGAGTGGGAACACCTCCAGTGGATACGAACAACTGCGCCGTGGACTTCATTGTGACGAATGCCACGGAACGCCCACCAACAATTCCAGAACGACTACACATTGCCATGTTTCTACCAATAACAATTGTGGTTTTGCTGAGTTTTAGAAGAAGGGGGATAAAATTATGCTGAAGTATGGCGAACTTACAAGTGAGGATGTTGCAGCTATTAACAAAGAAAAAACTATTGTTTTTTTGCCAATCGGTGCAGTGGAAGCTCACGGCCCCCATCTTCCACTCCTAACTGACTATTTTCAGGCAGAGAAAGTGTGCAGTGAACTAGCAAGCAAATTCAACGGGGTTCTAGCACCCCCACTGTATTACGGAAATTGCAGCAGCACTAAAAACTTTCCCGGCACAATTTCAATTTCAACAGATACGCTACGTTCTCTCATTTATGATATTATCTCTGAATTTACAAGAAATGGTTTCAGGAACTTCGTGCTAATTACAGGTCATGCTGGTGCAGCACACATGCAAGCGGTCAACGAGGCATGCAAGGAGATAGTTTCTAATGAGAGTGAGAATGTTAAGATTATGATGCTCTCGGACTATGATATTGCCTACGAATTGAGAGGTCTCAAGTTTCCACTAGATGATGGACATGGTGGGCTTATAGAGAGCGCGAGGATGCTTTCAATAAGACCAGAGCTTGTTAAAATTGGAAAAGCAAGAAGTGGTAGCAATAGAATTCCTAAATTCATGGTATTAAAGCATCCTGAGAAATACTGGGATGGTTTTACAGGGGAACCGCAAAAAGCTACCAAGGAGCTAGGTAAGGAAATTGATGAATACATAATAGAAAAATTGGTAGCATTGATAAAAGAGAACTTTGGAATTAAATCACAATAACTCTTCCATCAACAATTTCCACGCGCACTAGAGTTTTTATTTTAATCCCACACTCTTTTTCCACTTTTTTCTTGCCCTCTCCTTTATCTACTACTACAACTGCGTCTACAACAATGCCTCCCATCATTCGTATCGCCTTGATTATTGCAGTTAAGGTAGAACCAGTGCTGATTACATTGTCTAACAATAATACCCTGTCCCCTGCTTTTATGTCGTTCACATACATGTTTGACTTAGAATAGCCAGTTATTTGTGTTAGCGACCCCTCCCCTTCCAGTCCATACTTCTTTTTTCTTATTATCACGAAAGGTTTGCGCATTTTCATCGAAACTGCCGTAGCTATGTGGATTCCCATTGCTTCAGGGGTAGCAATTAGATCAAAATCAGGATCTGCAGTTGCAATAACTGCATCTCTTACTTCCTCAATAAGCTCGGGGTAAAGGCGAGGAACACCGTCAGTGAATGGATTTACAAAATAGTTGTATTCCCCAAACCTTGTGATTTTCGCTTCCTGGAGGCTACGTTTGAGCAGTTTAGGTTCCATATCAGGAGATTAAAATGATGGATATATAGATTACACTCATCAAAAAAGATAAAGAAAGAGCCCGGGTTATTTTTAATCTGTTACAATCTCAAATACTCCGTTATCAAATATCAGTGGGAAGTACCCTCTATCATGGTTTGTCTTTCTCATTTTTACAACCCCTAGGAAGAGGTTCACAGAGTTACCTGATTTTTCAGTTGCCAAATGAATGATGCCATCTGAGAGAAAGTCTTCTATCCCATACAGTCCAAAAACTTGTTTGTCTGTTGGCATTTCAGAGATTAAGAGAGCAGTGAGTCCTAGATCTCTTATTTTTTCAAAGAAGGCAAATAAGTCGCTTCTCGGGTTCTTAAAGTCGGTAAGAGAGTACAGTGCTGCTAGGGAGTCAAGCACCATGATCTCGCAACCAAACATGTTCTTGTATGCCTTCAGTGCGTTGATCAGTGAACCAAGCCAATCAATCTCCTTCTGGTCACCCTGCTGCACACCCATGTCTTTTCGTACTTTTGCTAGGTCCACAACGATAAGGTTTTCTGATACATAGTCAGTAAACCCAAGCTTTTGCATGTGTTCAAGTAGACTTTCCCTGCTTTGCTCCAGTGTAATGTACATTCCCTTCATTCCCTTTTTTGCTGAATGATACAACACACTGTATGTGAACGATGATTTCATCGTCCCTGCGTGTCCACAGACCAGCACAATGTACTTTTTCGGTATTCCCCCTTCCATTCTCTCGTCAAGTCCTTTTATGTATGTTGGTATTCTATCATCTGTATTCATATTTTTTCCTCCTTTCTTGTTTTTCCAATTATTGTTAGGAGAGTAACGCCAACAATCATAGTTGGAATCAAAACGGAGTTTGTTTTTTCCTCCACTGGAGAACCAGGAATAGTGTAAACAATAAAGATTGCATTTGAAGTTCCGACAGCTGCATCATCTGAAAGTCCATTTCCATTCAAGTCACATTGAGCGGAGGGGACACCGTACATTGCACCAAACATTCCTAATCCTAATATCATTGTTTGTTCACCATATGTGCTGTTGACCACAGTGTACCACATTGCAGTACCATCTGTGCCATTAAGAGCATAGCTGTAGCTTAGAGTGTCGTTTTCGGTTGTCTGTCCGCTCACAACCATGGCGATGTCATTCTTTCCATCTCCGCTAATGTCTCCTTCTACCATCAGTTCAACATTAACTGCTGTGCCAGTGTAAGGTGTAATTGCCACTTTATGTGTTGTCTGGTAAATCTTAGTTCCAGTTACTCCCGAAATAACGGTCAACTGGATATTTTCGTAACTGCCAGTGTTGCCTGTGGACTCGACAAATGCAAAATCTGGTTTTCCATCTGCATCGAGGTCTGTGAATTGGCCAAGATTTGATGCAAGCATCGCCCAGAGATTAAATCCTGGTGGGCAGGAGTAATTCCAGAGGACATTACCATTGCTACTGTTGTACATCACTATTCTTGAGAAATTGGCAGAGGAAAAAGGATTCGGGATTGTGTAGAATTCCAGGCGAGAGTCTCCTGTTATGTCCGGGTACAGAAATGCAAGGGTCATGGTGTCATTAATTTCCTTTTGCCAGATTGTAGCGTTATTTTTGGCATCCAGCAGTGTAAGATTTGCAGTTGTCTTTGGGGGAAGGGTGAGGTTTAAAATGGTGTTTAAAAATGGAATAAAATCAAATGGTGCGAGAACAAGGTCCGGTACATTATCTCCACTGAAATCCGCAAAATTCTGAATGCTGAACACTTCTGAATAGAACCCAAAACTCATCATCCACATTATTGAATTTACTGGCAATCCTGAAAATATGATTCCCACATCATGGCTCATCCTTGAGGCAACACTACCGTTATTTCCATACAGCACTTCAGTAACGTTGTCTACAGGGACTGGGCTGAATCCACTCAACCCTATGCTCACTTTTGAAAGTGCCACATCTTTCTTTCCATCACCAGTAAAATCGAAGACGCGGAAGTCCAGCACGAACCCAGAAGTTAGATCCTTTCGCTCCCACACAGTGTTTTGCGTCTGGCAATCAATCACAGAAATTTCAGAGTTGTTGAAGGTTAGTGTTATGATGGTTATGTTCAAACCTGATGATAGAATGAAAATGTCTGGCTTGTTGTTCCCGGAGACATCCTCACTCACAGTAACAAGGTATGGATTCATGGGGTCTATCAGAAAATATACTGGGCCTCTATCTATCGGATTTGTCCAGATTGAGTTGCCTGTAGCTGGGTCAATTGCATAAACTCTTAAGTAGTTTTCATAATAGGTGTAGTTGAAGAGGGACTTAGCCACTGAATGGTTCATCACAAGCAGAAGTTCGCCAATTCCGTCCTGAGGCATTTTTATATCTATCGTCATCTGGATAGAGTAATAGAAGTTCACATCCCTTGCACCAAATACATTCGTTCTCAGCACACTTCCTGTTTTACCCGAGATAATATTTAGACGAACATGGGTAGTGTTCACTGTGTCATTAGTAACTGCAATATCCTTAACCCCATCACCATTTACATCATCAATGAGGAGTATCTGGTCTCTCTCTTCAGTGAAATTTTTTACAGGAACCCAGCCCCATATCTGGGTGGAGTTGTTGAATGCAATTTTTCCACTACCAGAAAACGCCCCCAGATACAATATAGCATTTGTAGCGTCCTCCAGTGCAAGCACTACATCTCCCTTGCCATCTCCGTTTGCATCACTGACTAACATTCCATCCTGAATATGTAATGTAGCGTTTTCATAGTACCAAAGTCCTTCAACATTTCCTACAAATCCCGTAGTTGGAGTAGGTCTTGCAGCATTACTCGCTGATGCACCCAGCACCATACATATTACAACAACCACCGAGATTATAGTTGCCCTCATATTTATCCCACTCCCTAAATTAACAAATACTATATAAACTTTCTCAGTATTACAGAAGACGGTGGTAGCATGACAGAGAAACAGAGTTTAATCCTCCAAGTAGCAGAGGCACTTCAGCAGGATATCGGGCTTGGAAGGGCTAGAATAGACACGGAGACCCGCTTACGTCTGGGGGTTAAACCTGGGGATATCGTTGAAATTACAGGAAAAAAGACTACTGCTGCAAAGGTGTTCAAAATTCTTCAGGAGGACGAGGGAAAAGGAAAAATAAGAATTGATAGTTTGATACGAAAAAATGCTGGCGTATCTATAAATGACCGTGTTGTAGTTTCAAAGGCAGCCCCAACACACGCCAGAAAGATAGTGCTAGCGCCTTACAATGTTAATCTACGTTATCCAGATGGAATTGAATACATCGCTTTGAAAGCATTAGTAGATAGGCCACTAACAAAAGGAGACTTTATTACCATACCAGGAATGGCACTGAAGAGTGGGTCTCTTATATTTGTAGTAACTCATACTGATCCTAAAGGGTTGGTTCTGGTTACTGACGAGACCGTCATAAAAATTGAAGAGGAAGCTGTGAGGGAGGAAGATGCAAGAGGAGTTGGTGTTGCCTACGAAGATATTGGAGGATTGAAGGAACAACTCCAGCGGGTCAAGGAAACTGTAGAACTACCCCTTAAACATCCAGAACTGTTTGAGAGAATGGGCATTACTCCACCTAAGGGGGTATTACTTTATGGTCCTCCAGGAACAGGGAAGACACTAATTGCAAAGGCGGTGGCAAACGAAGCTAATGCAAATTTTTTTGCAATTCAAGGGCCAGAGATAATGAGCAAGTTCTATGGTGGAAGCGAGGAGAAACTACGGGAGATATTCGAGAAAGCAAAGGAGAAGGCGCCATCAATAATCTTCATAGACGAAATTGACTCAATTGCCCCTAGACGAGATGAGGTTCAAGGCGATGTGGAGCGAAGAGTTGTTGCCCAGTTGCTTACTCTGATGGATGGACTCTCTCCTAGAGGAAATGTGATTGTAATTGCGGCTACAAATAGGGAGGATGCTGTAGACCCAGCTCTACGACGTCCAGGTCGATTCGATAGGGAGATAGAAATAGGGGTTCCTACTGCAGAAGGCAGAAAAGAGATACTACAGATTCACACGAGAGACATGCCATTAGAGGGCACAGATGAAGAAAAAGACAAACTATTGACAGAGCTAGCTGCAATAACCCATGGTTTTGTAGGTGCTGACCTTGCCGCACTGGCAAGAGAGGCGGCTATGAATGCACTCCGTAGATATCTTCCTGAAATAAATCCAGACGCGCCTGTGCCCCACACTCTTCTGGAGAAAATGCGGGTAAAACGAGAGGACTTCATGAACGCAATTAAGGTGGTAGAACCTTCTGCCTTAAGGGACATTTCTATAGAGGTTCCAAATGTGAAGTGGGAGATGATTGGTGGGTTAGAAGATGTGAAGCTCCAGGTAAAAGAACTTGTGGAACTCCCTCTCAAGAACCCAGAAGCATATGCTCGGATGGGTATCGAGCCACTGCGAGGCCTCCTATTATATGGGCCACCAGGGACTGGTAAAACACTGATAGCTAAAGCTGTTGCTACAGAAAGCGAGGCAAATTTTATTTCAGTCAAAGGCCCAGAATTGATATCCAAATGGGTGGGTGAAAGTGAGAAAGCAATTCGGGAAGTGTTTAAAAAGGCAAGACAGGTATCACCATGCATAATTTTCTTTGACGAGATTGATGCAATAGCACCGATGCGCGGAATTCACTCAGACTCTGGTGTTACTGAACGAATGGTGAACCAGCTTCTCACCTCAATGGATGGGATTGAAAAGATGCAGGGTGTGATTGTTATTGCTGCCACAAACAGACCAGACATACTGGACCCAGCTATTTTAAGAACAGGAAGATTTGATAGATTGGTGTATGTACCACCACCAGACGAAAAGACGCGGTTGGCGATTCTGAAGATTCATACCGCAAAAATGCCTCTAAAAGATGTGAACCTTGAAGAAATTGCGAAACGGCTTGAAATGTACAGCGGTGCCGATATAGCGGGTGTAGTAAGGGAGGCAGCCCTCATCGCCTTAAGAAAAAATATCAATGCACAGCATGTCACAAAAGAAGACTTTGAGGAAGCAATTGCAAATTCCAAGCCTTCGCTTTCACCTGAGCAAATAAAGTTTTATGAAGAATTCAATAAAAAGATAAAGGTTTCAGAGAGTAAGGACAAAGAAATCGTGTATTACAGATGAGCGCAATGAACGAAAAAGACCGAGTAAGGAAAAGATACGACCGATGGAGTAGTTTCTATGATTTGTTTGACCTGGGTGGTGTTACCTTTGAGAAGCGATTTGCTGTCGATACACTTGAACTTAACGGAGATGAGCATGTATTGGACTTTGGCACAGGCACAGGTGCAATTCTTCCCTACATCGCCGGAAAACTGAAGAATGGAAAGGTTTATGCGGTTGATTTTTCTGAAAGGATGCTGGGGAAGGCGAAGGAAAGGGTTAGGAAGGCAGGGTTTCAGAGCAAAGTGGAAATTTTGAAGGACGATTGTGAAAACCTTAGTTTTCCATCTAACTATTTTGACTGTGTGATTGCAACATTTACATTTACATCGTTGCCACACCCTCAGAAGGGAGCAATAGAACTAGAGAGGGTACTGAAACCAGGTGGCAGGTTCTCAGTTCTTGAGACTGGAAAGCCAAAAAAATGGTATCTTCTTCCCCATTATTGGCTTATAAAGCCGGTGGCTAGAGTTTTTGGATACACGTACATCGACAGAAATGTTTCGCAATACCTTATAGCCTCAGGGCTTGAAATTATTGCAGTTTACAGGTTTGGCCTCACCTACTGTATTAAGGGGAGAAAGAGAAAATAGGAAAATGAAGATTCTGCATGATTAACGATGCTCTGTGAGTGTGGTAGTGTGCGGGTAGTGTGCAAATCATCCTTAAATACCCACATATAAATCTGCCGCCTGGTGATGAGTGCATGCAAAAATTTTTTTTCACTGCAGCTCTAGCGGTTGTTTTAGCAGCGACTATGCTCTTTGGACAGTGTGGTGTGTGCAGAATAAATCTGGGTGCTGGTGAAAGTTCCTATCAAATTACTGCTATTGGTGGCACCTGGGACAAATACCACTCCTACAACTCTACAAACAGCTTGACAATGGAACTGTTCAATCTCTCAGCCCAGCACCCTGACATCATGAAAGTTATCAGCATCGGAAAGACCTGGAAAGGCAGGGATGTCTGGGCTGTAAAAATTTCCAGCAATGTAAATGTTGAAGACCCTAACAAGCCAGAGGTGATTTTTGATGGAAATCACCATGCGAGGGAATGGCTCACAATCGAGGTTTGCATGTACATTATCCATAAATTCGTAGACGAGTATGGGACAAACGCCACAATTACAAATCTGGTAAACACAAGGCAAATATGGGTCGTCCCCACGATAAATCCAGATGGAAGAGTGTATGATGGAGGTGGAAACGATGGGATAGACCCTTCAAATGTGAAAAACTGGCGTAAGAATTTGCGGGATAACAACAACAATGGTCAGATAGACACTTACGATGGTGTCGACCTGAACAGAAACTACGAAATTGGTTTTGGTGTAGGTTCAAGTTCAAGCCAGAGTTCTGAGACATACATGGGGCCCTCTCCTTTCTCTGAAAAAGAGACCGTGGCATACAGAGAATTCCTCAGCAAGCATCATTTTATCACTGGCATAACCTACCACTCCTATGCCCAGCTCATTCTCTATCCCTGGGCATACACCTCAACGGATACTAACCACAATTCATACTTTGTAGCTGCCGCAAACAAAATCAAGAGTTTGATAAAAAACACCGCTGGCTCTTCCTACTCTTGGCAGACGGGACAACCCCCAGAAATTCTCTACGCTGCTGGTGGGTCATCATTTGATTACCTCTATGCTTATTACGAGACATTCCAGTTTGGAATTGAACTTTATCCCGCCCAGTATGACTCAATTTCAGATGGGTTCCATCCCCCCACATCCAAAATTTTACCAGCCTGTTATGACCAGATCGAGGCAGCAGTTTACATGGTAGAATCTGCCCAGAATCCTTATTATGTACTCGGTTTGAATGATGATGTTGGCATTCTCAAAATAGAGCCATTCACAAACATGTCCAGTTATGAAGGTGGAGAGCATACAATCAACGCTTATGTGGTCAACTTTGGCAAGAATACTCAGGGTAGTTTTGATGTTAGGTTAAACATCACAAAGCGAAATGGAAGCACCAGCACTTTGGTGTACACGAACACTACAACCGTTGGAGGACCACTGAACCGGAACCAGACTGCAGTATTATCATGGAACTATAATTTCAATGAAATAGGAACCTACAACATAAAAGTGGAGACTCTGAAGTCAGATGGACTTGCAGTCAATAACAAAAAGGAAATTACCGTGAACATCACATCTGCGGGTAGTGGAGACACCACACCCCCATCAATATCAAATGTGTCGGTGAGCAGCATAACTGCAAACTCTGCGACAATCACATGGACAACGGACGAACCAAGCAGTAGCGTTGTTGAGTATGGCACCACAACATCCTATGGCCAGACAGCAACTGGCTCAAATGGGGTTACCTCACACTCTGTATCGCTCTCTGGATTAACCGCCTCAACCACATATCACTTTAGAGTTAAGTCAGCGGATGCTGCAAGCAACACTGCAACAAGCTCTGACTACACATTCACCACCTCATCTGCTAGTGACACCACACCACCAGTTATTTCAAATGTAGCTGCAAGTGGAGTAACAGCAAGCTCTGCAACAATCACATGGGAAACGGACGATGCAAGCACGAGTGTTGTGGAATACGGTACAACAACCTTGTATGGCCAGACCGCAACAGGCTCAAGTGGAGTTACATCCCACTCAGTTACACTGTCAGGATTAACCGCCTCAACCACCTATCACTTCAGGGTTAAGTCCGCAGATGCAGCGGGCAACCTTGCAACAAGCTCTGACTACACATTCACCACTCTCGCAAATTCCACGGATGTGGTTGTTCTTACAGATGGAGTTGTAGCAAGTGGCTCACTCACTGCTGCCAAAGATGCAAAATACTACCTACTGGATGTCAGTACAGGCAGGACAGAGTTAAAGATTGAGCTTACTGGACCTAGTGGTACCGACTTTGACCTCTATGCAAAATTTGGTGCGAAGCCAACGACCTCAGCTTACGACTATCGCAGCATCGGGTCAACTTCAACAGAAACAATCACAGTAACTAATCCTTCTTCTGGCAGCTGGTACTTCATGGTTTACTCCTATTCTGGCTCAGGCACATTTACAATTAAAGCTACAACTACAACTGGAACAACAAATACGTCTCAGCTGACTGACGGAGTGCCAACCACAGACTCACTATCGGGCACAGGCAAAGGTAAGAATTACAGCATAAGTGTGCCGTCTGGGAAAAAACAACTGAAGATTGAAATGAATGGCCCAGGCGGTACAGACTTTGATATTTATGTCAAATTTGGAACACCAGCAACAAGAACAAACTATGACTACAAAGGCACATCTAGTTCCTCAATCGAGAGTGTAGCAATTTCCGACCCCACAACCGGAACATGGTACATCTATGTGTACTCCTATTCTGGTTCTGGCACCTTCACAATCAAAGCCACCCTATATGACACAAGCACACAGGATCTTGCAGAACTCATTAGTGGGGAAACGAAAAGTGCCACGATAAACACTCCTGGAGAGAAGATGTACTTCCATATTATAGTCCCCTCTAGTGTCTCCTGTCTCACTATAGAACTTTTGGGTCCGGACAGCGCCGACTTTGACCTCTATGTTCGACTCAACTCAAACCCATCCACCTCTGCCTATGACTACCGTTCAGTGCGTTCAGGTTCCACAGAGACAATTACCCTCAGCAGCCCACAGTCAGGCACATGGTACATAATGGTGTATGCCTACTCAGGCAACGGAGCATTTACAATCAAAGCAACAATCAATTCATGAGGATGAAGGGACCAGGGCACTTACTCTTTCCTATCATTCTCTTTTAAAAGTCGCGCTACACCCTCAGCCCTCGCAATTTCAATTATGGCAAGCACCTTACCATTAAGCTTCTTCAGCTCTCTAGCCATGTACCTTTCTCTTGCAGATTCAACCCTTTTAAAACCTCCAACTTTGTTTACATGCCAGTCCCAAGCAATTTCAAAATCTTCCGGTTCCTTTGCTTCAAACTTCTTCTTTCTCAGTCGTTTAATTCGCAAACTCTGAAAAATAATGTCTCTGGTGTGCACGGCATTGCAGTAGAGCTCGGTAAATTCAACCTCGGGCAAGTCCAGTGGTCGGATAGGGATTTTATGTTCCGTGCAATATGCTACAACACTCTCAAATGCGGGTGGCGGATAACCCACATCACCGAAAACCGAAAGCTTTTCAGCATAAATGTCCTCTATCGTAGAGAGAGCAGGGAGTTCAAATCCTTTTTTTATGTATTCCCTTAGCCCATCCAACTCCTCACTCGAAATTCCTATTCCCACAACTTCTGGCTGAAAATTCTTAAGATACTTATCAACCTTTTCGGATTCGGAAACCAGCCCTTTGACAATGCCCAGTATGTGGGTTTCTGAAGAGAGGCGAAAAACCCGCATCTACTCTTCATCCCTGTCCATTATTATTCGCAAAATTTCCTCTTCCTCCTTCACCTTCATCAAGTCCTCGGTATCGAGCACGGGGATCCCTCGCACACTTGCTCTGGTTCTCTTTCGTTTCACAAAAATCACTGACTTTTTCCCTGTAGCTCTAACTATGCTCTGGATGGCCTCAATATCCTTCTCAATTCTTTCAAATCGATCGATCCATGTGAGGAACAGAAACTCCCTTTTTTTAGTTATGGCATCAAAAGGACAATTCCTCAAATTCATGACTTCGCAGCCCATCCTTTTCAAATGGGTGAGAACTCTCTTTTTTAACTCATCTGTAAGAAGTACATCTTCAGCAATGGAGAGATTTACCTCATATGTTTCTGGCTTTGTCAGGTCTATCGGCTTTATCAGCTCGGTTTTGAATATTTCTTCTAGGGAAAGGGCGATTTCAATTGTCGCGTTCATGTTTTCTTCATAGAACTGAATTGCCTTCCTAGAAACACCTATGCTATCTGCAAGGGCTCCTAGGGAATAGCCGTACATCTCTCGCAGTTCTTTCAGTTTTGCCGAATCTATTTTCACATAAAGTCCACCTGGTGCTGAAAACACATAAGGAGGAATCCCCTCTAAAAAATAATCTTTCAGGGTAGAGACAGAGATTATGGGAATTTTGAATCTAGAGTATACCACGCCTTGTTCTAACTTACCACCACCATAATGGTCACCAACCACAATTGGAGACCCTGCAAGCTGGTTAGCAAGCAGTTTCATTGTTTCCCCATCCTTTTTATCTAGTGCATCAATGTTTTCAAGAACCTTTATGATGAGCAATGTCTGGTCTCTTCTCGCAATGATGTCTATTGACACACGTCTCATTCTAACTGCCTGGCTGAGGTAGAAACCTGCTGCGGCAAGGACTTCCCGCACGTTTCTTTCAAGTATCTCCTTTTTCATCTGACATATATTAGTTTGTGGAGATATTTAAATGTGACTGTGGCCCCTGCCGTAAACCTCAAATACCCCCGCTTCCATTTATATTATTGGTGATGGAAAATGATAGTGAAATTCGTAGATATAAACGAGACCCCGATACCAAAGAAAATCGAAAACAAACAAGACATAAAGTATACTCCTAAGATAATTATTGTTTGTAAATGAGTTCTATTCATCACCACTCATTTTTTTCAGAGCACGCCTATAAGTTCCATACCTATCTTCTGGTGAGAATCTGAAGGGGTGGGGGGTAACTGTTTTATTTTTACATCTAGGACAGTATTCTTTTAGTGTGTATTCACCGCAAGTTTTACACTTTCTTATGTAAGATGTCATTTTTCTTCCTCTCTCTTAAACTCCCCAGAACCTCCTGCAGCCTTTATTTCGCTAAGACAGGTGTTTACGCCTTTCTCGAGAATTTTTTCTGCAGATTTGAAATCCTTTGCCTTCACGATTACTAGATATCTAGGTGCACCAAGATACTGCACGCTTATGCTGTCTGGCTCAGTTTCAATCATTTTCGCCAATGCCTTTTTTATTTCTATAATTCCTTCTGAGCCATTGTGCCTAAGTTCCACAATCCCACTTATTTCTGCGGAGGTGGGCACAATATTTTCCTTGGCAACCTTGGTAAAAACTTCAACCCACTCACCATCGAAACCTGCGCTTTTGAGTGCCTTTCTTTTTCGCACTGCCTCTTCCATTGCAGGATAGATACCTCCGTATTTCTCAATCAATTTTCTTCCGAATTGTTTCATTGCTTCGTCTACACTCATTCCAAGTTTCTCAGCAACTATCTCAAACAGTTTAAGTCCTCTCTTTTCATTCCGCCAGTGTTTGATCTTCTCCCTCTTCTCATGCTCGGTAACGTACTTCAACGAAAGGTCAATCATTTTTTTCTCTCGATCTACCCTTATAACCTTAGCTACGACCTTCTGGTCTTCTCTAACAAAATCTCTGATGAATTTTACCCAACCAGTAGAAACTTCCTGAATTGGGATGTATCCCTGCAAACCTCCATATTCATCTAGGGCAACATAAGCTCCGTGATTCTCAACCTTTACCACGGTTGCGATGACAAGCTCCCCATCTTCCGGAAAAATCTCATCATCTTCATTACTCATGCTCTTCTCCTTAGCCCACAATCTCTACAATTTCCCCGCGAATGTCTGCTTTTCCACCAGCTGGTTTTGCAATTGTGGCACCACATATTTCGCATTTTACCATTGTAGAAGCATGCAAAAATACAATCTGTTCATTACTGCAGTCCTTACATTTGACTTTTGCAAACTTTCCCTTCTTAGCACCAGGCATGTTCTCACTTCTCCTTTTCAATCAACTCGAATTTCTTAGCTCTCTTGCCAGGCTTCTGGTGTGCCTTCTTGCATTTTTTACAAACATATTTCAAAGCAACACGTTTTGTGGGCTTTTCTCTGCCTTCTGGCTTTGGTCTCGGAAAACCACCGTATCCGCTTGTCGCCCTTCGGAAACGCCTCTGCCCCCATCTCAACTCACTTCGGTTCCTCTTTTTAACCTTTTCCACATCGTGTTCTGTGTGGGTTTTACAGTAGGGGCAATAGGTCTTAATGCTTCTGGGGAGTTTCATACGAGTCACCTTCTATTCACAAAATGCAGGGGATATATAAAAATATGGTAGATACATACAAAAACATTCGTTTTTTCCGTTGGCTATTTATACAACCACCTTATTTCTGAACTGTGATACCCATGAAAGAACTTGAGGAGTTGGATGTATCTTGGAGTATGAGCAAAACTGTGGCTGTTATTATTGAGGGTCTGAAGGAAGTGGATGGACTACTATCGAGTGGAAGACAACTTGAAGCAAAGCAACTGCTTGAACTCGTAGTGAAGAAGGTGCTAGAAGCAGAAGAATATTTCTGGCGACCTGTAGATTCAGATGAGGTATACTCTAAACTCAAGGAAATCTACACAAGAATTGGAGAGACCCAGAAATCCTCAGACTGGGAAAAAAGAATAAACCTTAGAAAGGCAAGGGAAATTGAGTTCATAGCAAGAGTTCAGAATTTCTGCGGAAACAACACTCTCGCGCTTGAGTATTACAACCAGGCGGTATCACTCGCGCCTGACTTTCAACTCGCCCAGGACGGGAAAAAGAAAGCTGAGAAGAGTGTCACAAAAGCAAGGCGTGAAATTGATATTGCTGAGAACTCGGTGAAGAAATCGCCTACAAATCCCGATGCCATCATAAAACTAGGAGTGGTCAATCTGAATCTGAACAAAGTGAGCGAGGCAATTGCAAATTTTAAAAAAGCCCTAGAGTATTCTCACAATGACGCCGAAGCCACAACGCGTCTTGGGCTTGCTTATCTTAGTGCTGGCAAATACTTAGAGGCAAAAGAATGCTTTGAGAAAGTACTTGCAATAAAACCCTCCTCACTTAATGCGAAGAGAGGCAGGAACTACGCAAATTATTTTCTAGGCTTGGAAGAGCTTACTGAGTGACTTCTGGCATCTCTTTTCTTTTCTGCCTTTCTTCTAGTATCTTTCTCGAAAGAACTATGAGTCCAATACCGAGAGCGGCACAGGGGATTAATTCCACAATGGCATTACTGCCCCAGGGACGATCCACGAAAAGGAATATGAAAGCTATCAATGAACATATTGAAATGATCTGAAACAATCGCTTCTCCCATGGGTCAAGAGAAAATGAAAATGCCAACAGAGAAATAGGCACCATGAAGAACAGGCAGAGGGAAACGATAGTGTGAACAATCCCATAATCTTCTGAGAACAGCCCTGTGAGGAGTACAAAAATCATTCCTATGAAGAAGAGAACTACAGCAATTCTCCCTTTCTTAGTTGAGAACGCACTCGAAATAAAAAGTGCATGAGAGAATAAAATCCCAGCGATCCCTCCAATTATTAAGCTCGCATCAAAGATATATGTTACGCGGATACCTGCAGCATAATTCTGGCTCATATTAGAATTTCCTAAATCGCTTAGCCAGTTGTATTGGAATGAAAACCATGGTGAACTTGCGATAGCTACAGCCATCAAGAATATTGTAGCAGTGTATCCTAGCCAGACAATTATCACGCCGAGCTTTAGTAGATTCTGCCGATCCATGTAGAACCCCAACAACAAATAATATTTTAAATCTTTCATGGAGGTGGCGTCATTTAGATAATTTTGGCAGGTATGTCTCTCTACGCTGGCTTTGATAATAAATAGGTTCTCTGTTAATCTCACAATGCTTAAACAACATGACTTCGGAAAGTTCATAGAAAGTTTGAATAGAAAAAAATCCATCCCCGCTCTAAAATCAACCAGAGGGGATGGAATGTCAACACAACAAGTCCATATATCGTCCGAACTAAAAAAATATATC